>NZ_PHUJ01000001.1 GCF_002813375.1 Pseudonocardia alni
CAGGCGAGCTGGCGCATGTACTGGGCGGCGACTTGGGCTAGCACGATGGGTGCTGCAGTCCCCGCGGCCGTCACCGACAACTACCACGACCCGCTGCGGGACTGGAGCGAACGCTGGCTGGCCCAGCGCCGCGACCAGGACCACGCGTCGACGTCGTGGGCCCAGAAGTTCGCCCACGATGCGATCTGGCCGCACGCCCCACTGATCGGGGCCGGCCGGCTCGCCGAGCGCTCGCCGTTCCTCGACCCAGAAGTCCTCGCCGCAGCAGCGGATCTCTCCCCGGGACACCGCTATGACCCGGCGTTGCCGACCGCATACCACCGCAACAAGGCTGCGGTGGTCTCCCTGTTCGCCCCACGAGAGCGGCAGGTACTGCCGCCGGCCAAGCAGTACTTCCAGACCGCGCTGCGCGAGCTCGTCGAGCGGTGCGACCCCCGGCTGCTCACGGCGGCCGGATTGATCGATCCCGCCCGCATCGACACTGCCGACACCGCGGTGTCGATGACGATCGCCGCAACCGAGAGCTGGCTCCGTGCCGCATCGGTCCGCGGCGCCCGGATCCCAGGAGTGAGCCCATGACCGGCACTCACCTCGATACGACGTCCCTGCTGGGTCATCCTGGTCTCATGCAGGGGAGGCCGTCGACCCGACTCACCACCATCACTCTTCACCCAGTACGCCGCGACGAGCACCAGGCAGTACTCGACCTCGTCGACGCCGACCGGCTGCCTGGACAACCCCAAGCCGCCCCCGCCGACCTGCGCGAGGCTCTCGCAGGACGTTCGCCCATCGACGGCGCCTTGTGGGCGGGACTGACTGACCTGCGGCATGACGTCGCCGTCGACAGCCTCGGCAATGTGCTTGGCGTGATCGCCACCGGCTGGCGCGCCCGGGACAGCACCGCGGTCCTCACCTGGATGCACGCGCGGGAGAACAGCGCCGTCCTGTCCGCCCTGCTCGACGCCGCCCTGGCACGCTTCTCGACGACCAAGGCGGAGGCGTTCGGCATGGCGACCGCACTGGACCTAGGACTCGAGGCGCTGCCGGTATCGCACCGGCGTCACACGGCTGATGTCCTGGTCGCAGCCGGATTCGCCAGCGCCGACCTGTGGAACTACATGCTGCTGCCACCGGATGCGCTGACCGAATTGCTCGACGCCCCGGCATCGAAGCTCAGCCCTGCGCTGACGTCCCGGATCGAGAAGCGGCGACTGGGCTGGCGTATCGCGGTCCACGAGGGGAAGCACCTCGTCGGCGAGATAGAGATCGACGGCCCTGCCCAGGGCATCTCCCGGATAGCGTGGCTCGAGGTCGACCCCGGCCACCGCGGCGCTGGACTCGGCCGGTTCCTCCTTCGAGCGGGCTTGGGCCGCGCCCGGCGCGCCGGAGCCGAGCAGGCGGTGCTCTACGTCGATGACGATGAGCCCGGCACCGCGCGCGACCGAACAGCAGCCACAGCCCTCTACCGGAAGTACGGATTCCGCTCGATCGACCGTCTCCACACCTTCACTCGGTCCTGACCGTCGGGCGAGCGATACGCGGGCCGTAGGGACGGACTGGTCCTCGCGGGGGAAGAGAAGCCGGCGAGGTCCCGCCCGCTACATGGGTGGGCCGTGATGACTCTGCACCCCGCTCTCCGGCTTGCCCGCCGATGCCGCGCCTGCCGCACCCGACGCGGGTGACACCACCGGCTCTGCGTCGTCGGCCGGCCGGTTGGTGCGGTCGGGTGGTGTCACGCCGGTCGGGCGAGCGCACGCCCCCGGCGCGCCGGAGTTCGTGGTGCGGGCGAGTCACGTCCCACCGCAGCGGTCGGGACCGCACCGGCCCCACTTCCACCGGGGCCGGTACGAACGCCGCACAGATTGGACTCACGTCATGAGCCAGAACATCGAGCACAACACCTCGCGCGCTGACAACGAGGGCGGACCGGGCCCGGTGGCGCTGACGACCCGCAACGCCGACCTGAGCGACATGGTCGAGCTGCTGCGTACCCAGCAGGCCGCGAAGTCCGACCACGTCGTCGCCGCCTCGGCCTTGCAGGCCAGGGCCGGCAGGGTGGTCGTACGCGGCGCCGGCCCGGTGAAGCTGTCGATGGACGGGGTCACCAGCGGTGACCTCTCCCTGGCCCCGACCCGCACCGCCGACAACGGCATCGCCGACAAGCTCGGCATCCCCACCGCCTACCTGCGTCGGACCCGCGAGCACAACGTGGAGCTCTACGACGACAACGTCAACGGCTGGCTCACCCACGACCCGAACCGCCGGTTCCTGGTCCGCGGCCTCACCGCAGGTGAGGGCGGGCAGGGGGTCATGCGGGCGCTGCTGTCGGACCGATACCGCCCGATCGAGAACCTCGACGTCCTGATGACCGCCCTGGAAGGCGTCCACGCGGCCGGACACCCAGTCGACATCGTCTCCGCGGACCTGTCGGAGTCCCGCATGTACGTCAAGATCCGCTCGACCGCGGTCTCGGCGATGGCCCCGGCGCTGCTGGCCGGCTACACCTCCCCGTTCTCCGGCGCGCGCGGCGCCGACAACCCGACGGTGTTCGCCGGGTTCGTGCTGACCAACTCCGAGACCGGGCAGGGTAAGTTCCGGCTCATCCCGCAGCTGACCGTGCAGATCTGCAACAACGGGATGACCCTGACCCGCCACGCCATCGACGAGGTCCACGTCGGCGGGCGCCTCGCCGCAGGCCAGATCAACTGGTCCTCCGACACCCAGGCCGCGAGCTTGCAGCTGGTCACGAAGATGACCCGCGACGCGATCGGTTCGTTCCTCGACGAGCGCTGGGTCGCCGAGCGGATCGCTGAGATCGAGGCCGACGCCGGGATCGAGGTGACCCGCCCGCAGCAGACCATCGAGCACGTCAGCAAGAAGCTGCGGTTCTCCATCGAGGCCCAGAACTCGATCCTGTCTCACTTCATCGACGGCGGCCTGCGCACCTCCGGTGGGGTACTGCACGCGGTCACCGCGGCCGCTCAGGGCATCGCCGACGTTGATGAGGCCTACGAGGTCGAGGCCCGCGGTATCGAGGCCATGCGGCTCTCCGCCGCGTTCACCACCGGTCGCGTCGCGTGAGCACGCCGCAGACGGTGAACCCCCTCGCGTTCGACCACTACAGTGCGCCGACGCTGGCCCAGTGCGCGGCCGCGTCTCGCGCCGCGGCCCGGCTGGTCGGGCACGACCAGCGTTGGACGGCGGTGTCGCAGCGGGTGCTGAGGGACGGGGCCACCGATGAGCAGTTGTGGCCGGCGGTGCACCTGCTCGTGGCGCCCTCACCGGAGTGGCCGTTCCACCTGATGATGACCCGTTACCTGCCCGGCGACTGCAGCGTCTGCCACCTTCGCGAGGCGGAGCACTGTCCCTGCGGGTGGTGCCCGACCCGGGGCCACGCACCGTGCTGCGAGGTCGCCTACGGCTGGTGGCAGGTCATGTCGGTCCGCCACGCCGCCCGTCCCTGATCCCGCGCGCGTCGAGCCAACGCCACCGAACTCCCATCCCACCACCTGACCACCCGAGCCCTGGCTGGTGCGGCCTGCCCTGCGCAGTGGATCGCCCCAGCCAGGGCTTCGTGCTGTGCACACCTTTCGAGACGAGGAACCACCGATGATCACGTCGTCCGAGAACCATCGGCTACTCCACGAGCAGGGCATCGCCCCGCTCCTGCTCACCGGCGCCGCCCGGGCCGACACCGCGCCCGGCCACCCCGGGCAGGCGCGATCGTGACCGGCGCAGCGCAGCTGGGGAACCGCGATGTCGCCGAAGCTGTCGCTGAGGCCTTGACCGCGATCGACGAGCACCCCTGGGCGACGAGCACACACCCCAGCGGGATGCTGCTCACCGCCACCGACGGTGCGGCCCTGCGAGTCCGCATCGCCCGCCACGGACCGGAGTCCGGCCGATTGCTCGTGGTCTGCGAACCCCCGCCGGACGCGCGGGACGTACCCGGTGCCGACGCGCTGAGAGCCCGAGCCACCGTCGATCCGACCCGCCCGACGGCCCGGATCGCCGCAGACCTGCACCGGCGGCTGGTCACCCCGTACCGCCACGCCCGCCCGGCCGCGCGGGACTGGCGGCGCGCCGCGGACGCCCTCGCCGCCGCTGAGCAGGCCATCCTGGCCGAGGTCCGCTCCAACCTCTCCGGCCTCCCGACGCTCGTGTCGCGAGGCGAGCACGGCGACCGCGGGGCGCTACGGCTGTGCTCAGATCATCCGCACACCGGTCCCATCGACTCGGTGCAAGTCGTGGAGCCCTCCCTGCGCCACGAGATCCGCCCCGGCCAGTTCGACGCGCAGTTCCCGAGCTACACCGAGGTCCGGCTGCGGGTACACCCCCGGCTGCTACCCGACCTGTCCCGAGCCCTCGCCGTGCTCGGCTGGGCATCGGACATCACCTCAGTACCTGCCCACCAGTGCCCGCACGCCCACGAGCCGCAGTGCAGACACGGTCACGACCACACCGATCACAGAGACCCCGAGGGCCTCATCGGCCGCCTCGCAAGAAAGCACGAGGTGGGAGGCGCCGACATGATCACCGTCAGGGTCGAAAACACCTACTCGTGCGGACACGAGTCCGAGTACGCGGCCGTGATCCGTGCGCCCCACGTCGGCGAGAGCGTGGAGGGATGGTTCGACGATGTCGTCCAGCCCGAGACCGGCGACGGTCACGCGTGCGGACCGTCCGAGCACGCGCACTACGAGGCCCTGGTGACTGTCGCTCCGCGCCGCCCCGACCTGCTCGGGCAGAGCCGCACGTGGGAGGGCTGAGGTGGACGACATCGGAGCCCAACGCCTCAACGATGGGCTGACTCCCCGTCAGTCGGCCGAGCGTGCGCTGGGGGGCGCTGCGCGCGTACCGGCCGGACGGGACCTCACCCGAGCGGATCGCCGCGGTGGACGAGCAGGCAGCCGAGGGCGTGGCTGACCTGATCACCGACCTCCTCCACCTGGTGACCGAGGCCGGCTGGGACCCCCGCGAGGTCATGCGCAGCGGCATCAACAACTTCGCTGGCGAAACGGGGACATAGCCAGGTCAGGTATGCCGTGTGTCCGCCCCGGCCAGGGGGCGGACACACGCTGGCATCCCGACCGGCGGGCCGACGATGCCTCGGCCGCGAGGTCCCCCACGGGTGAACCCGCCCCGCTGACGCCTGAGCGCTGCGGCACTCCCATGGCGGGTCCACACCGGGGTGACCACGGCCGATCCCCCTCCGGCCCCCCGGCCGGGCTGCCCGGGACGCGCAGCGCACCCCCGGGCAGCGGGGGCGCACCGCCCGACCAGCGGGTCGGGCGGTCACCGCCAGGGAGAGGCCCCGTTCATGAGACACACCACCACCGACTCGACCGACCGCGTCGACGACCAGCCCGAGACCACCGGTACCCCGGTCGCGCCGGTGACCGCGGAGCTCCTCGGCGATGTCGACGAGCTCGGCGAACTGGCCTGGGCGGACCCCTCCACACTGGTCCTCGAGGTCAATACCCGCACCGACGCCCACCTCGACCCGCACTTCTGCGCCTCGATCCGCGACCGCGGCGTGCGCGAACCCATCAACGTCTACCGCCGCGCCGCCGATGGCGCCCTAGTCGTGCGCAAGGGCCAGCGCCGCACCCTTGCCGCAGTCAAGGCCGGTCTGGCCCGTGTGCGAGTTCTGGTCGAACCCCAGACCCCCGCCACCGACGCCGCCGAGGCCTTCACCGACCCCGCACAGGCCCAGCGTGTCGCCGAGGCCGAGCGAATCATCGACCAGCTCGGCGAGAACCAGCACCGCGCCGGGATCTCCGACGCCGACGAGGTCGCCGCACACCAGCAGCTGCTCGGGCTAGGCATGACGGCGTGGCAGATCGCACGGACCACCCGGACCCCAGCCAAGCGGGTCCGACAGACCACCGCGGTCGCCCGCAGCGCCCGGGCGCTCGAGATCGGGTCCTGTCACGAGCTGGACCTGGTCCAGATGGCGGTGATCGCCGAGTTCGCCGATGACGACACCGCGGTCGAGCAGCTCACCGAGACCGCGCTGACCCGACCGGGACAGCTCGCACACCAGGCGCAGCGGCTGCGCGACGAGCGCGCAGACCGCGCCCGGTGCACAGCGGTGGAGGACCAGCTGCGCGCTTCAGGGGTCACGGTCCTGAGCCGTGACGACGACCGCCTGGACACCGCGTCCTCGATCGCTCGGCTGCGGCCCACAGCGGACGACCCGCAGGGCACCGACCTCACTGAACAGGCCCACCGCGACTGCCCCGGCCACGCCGCCACCGTCATGACCCGCTGGGACTTCGAGCAGGCAGGCAGGATCGCCCAGCCGGTGTGGATGTGCCTGGCCCCCATCGAGCACGGCCACGCCGAGCTCTACGACCGGTCCCAGCCAGGCATCACGACCACTGCGCCGGTCGGGGAAACCGACGAGCAGCGCCAGGCCCGCGAGGACCGCGAGCGGGAAGCCGCGCGCCAGGAACGGCGCACGGTGATCGCGAACAACAAGGCATGGGACTCCGCGCAGATCGTGCGCCGGGACTGGCTGCGCGAGCTGTTCACCCGCAAGGCGGCGCCGAAGGGAGCAGCGATCTTCGTCGCTGCCGAGATCGCCCGGGGCGATCACGACCTACGCCGCGCGATGGAGTCCCGCAACGCCCTCGCCGCGACCCTGCTGGGGTTGGGCGCCGCCTCCCCCCGTGGCGTCTACGGCCTCCACAGTGGGCCGACCCACCCGATCGCCGAAGCCGCCGGCACGTCGAACGCGGCCCGGGCCACGATGCTCTCCCTCGCGGTGGTCCTCGCCGCCTACGAGGACGGCACCCACCGCAACAGCTGGCGTAACCCCAGCCCGGCCACGCGGCGCTACATCACCCAGCTGCGCGAGTGGGGCTACGACCTGTCCGACGTCGAGCAGCTCGTCATCACCGACCAGACCGGCGCCACCGAGACCACACCGCGGGATGCCACCGTCCCGGACCCCACTACCGAGGCGGACTCCGCCGAGAACGGCGGTGTAACCGACAGCGCCGGCGAGGCAGCGGCCGAGGACCAGACAGCGGACACCACCGAGCCCGACACCGCAGCGACCGGCACCGCGGCAACCGCCGAGGGCGGGACTGAAACCACGGCGGAGGCCGCCGCGAACAGCGAGGCCGCCGCGAACGGCTGACCGCACGGTCACCGCAGGGGCGAGACGCCCGCGGGCGTCTCGCCCCTGCGCCCGACCGCGCTGTATCCGCAGTTCCCCTACGTCGTACAGGAGCACACATCGTGGACATCTCCATCGACCTGCTCGCCGCCGTCCTCGCCGAGACCGACACCGACCACTGGCGGCGGCGTTCGCACCACGAGCAGGCCCGCTACATCACCGCAGCCCTCAGCCTCGGCACCGCCCACCCCGGCCCACGTGCCGCCCCGCCCGGGCGCGCCGCCGAAGCCGAGCACACCATCGAGGAATGGGTCTGCCGGGCCGAGCGCCACGACCTGGCAGAGGACGAGCAGCACGCGCTGCAGAGCCTGCTCACCACCTACGGCCTCTCCGGCGGAACCATCCCGTCGCCCTGGGGGCGTGCCCTCGGTGAGCTGATCGCGGTCACCGGGCCCACTCACCGGCGAGCGCTGGCCCGCGCGTTTCCCGATTGGATCGTCTGGGCCGAAGCGCTGGAGACCCCCGGGCTCCGACAGCGGCTCCTCGCCGCCGTCGATAACGCCTAAGCACCGACGGACCAGAACGTGTGGCGCTGCGGTCCGGCGCGCGACGCCGCAGGCCGGTGGAGCTCGTGCCAGATCGCCCGGAGGTCAGCACAGCACGGCGTGGTTCGCGGCGATGGACGCCTGCCGACACCGACCGGGTGGGACGGGCCTCGCTTCGATCGGACCCGCTTCGCGGGTTCCCGCCCGGTCGGGCCAGCGGCAACCCCCGCCGCCCCCTGCGGGGCCACACCGCACCGCGCTGAGGCAGAGCCGCGATCCAGCGCAAACCCCACCGATCCGCGGAGGCCCCGTTGACCAGTACAAACACCCCCACCACCAGCGAGGCGGCCCTGACCCTGGACCGGCTGCAGACCCACCCGATCGTCGTCGACGGCCTGCGGGTGAGCGTCGCGTCGGATCCGCACCGGATCCGGCTGGTCGTCGCCGACGACGACGGCGCGGTGGAGTTGCGCTGGCTCGACCCGCGCAACGCGTCGGGGCCGTTCGGGCCCTCGGTGGTGCTGCACTCGGCCCACCCGGTGGGCCCCGGCCGCCTCTACGAGGAGATCGGAGAGGACTGCGAGCTCACCGGGGACGAGGTCACCGTCGGGATCTGCTACCCCGACACCGTCGTCGCGGACGCCGTCCGATGCGACCTGCAGCCCCTGCTCGAACCCGGCGTCGATCTCGCGCCCGTGGTCGCGGTGCTGGCCGGCTACCACCGCCGCTGCCTCAACCGCTGACAACCCGCCGCGGGGCCCCGCTCCCGGCGGGGCTCCGCGCCGCCCGCACCCCGCCAGCCTACTGCCCGAGAGGGGTTCGCCCATGCACACCATCGCCGTCACCGAGGACCAGTTCACCGCCGCGCTGCACGCCGTGGCCGGTGAACGCGGCCTGAACTGGACCTACCCCGGCATCGACACCGACCCCGAGGCCTACGTCGACCCCGCCGATCAGCACCCGCTGTTCGCCGAGAACAGCGGCGAGAACGGTGTGCCGTCGTGCCGCTACGTCAGCGCCGACGGCCACCGGGCGATGTGCCTGATCGGCGCCGCCCTGCACCGCGCCGGGATGCCGTTGCACCTGTTGGCCGACCACGAGGGCGCCCTGGCCGACGCCGTCCTAGACCTGCTGATCGTCCCCACCCTGCCCCACGCTGTGACGGCCGCGGCCCGCGCCGCGCAGAACGCCCAGGACGACGGCCGCACCCTCGGCGACGCCCTGACCGCCTACCACTCGGTCCTCATCAGCACCCGGCTCTCGACCATCGCCGACCGCGCACCGGCCGCCATCAGCTGATCCTGCCGCGGCCGGCCGGCCGAGCGGACGGTTGCCCCACTCGCCCGGTCGGCGCCGTGACCACCCACCGGCGCCCGCCGGACGCCGTCGCCACCCCTCGACGACCGACCGGAGGCCACGCATGACCACGACCGCCCACAGCCCGCGATACCCCGCCTGGGGCGAGCGCATGACCGACGACACCGTGTCCTACTGGGAGTCCTTCGCCTCCGCGCTGTCCTACTACCTCGACTGGGAGCAGGAATCGCGCATGGGCAAACAGGCCCGCTACATCGCTGACGTCCCGGCCATCAACCACGACGACGTGCGCGTCGTCGTTCGCCACGGCGGGCGGTGCGCACCGTGCGTGCTGCTGCCCGACGACATCGTGCGGGCGCTGAACGTGGCAGCCAGGCAGGGATGGCAAGAGATCCCGGACGTGGCCTACGGGTTCGGGCAGTACCAGCCCGTGTGGTCGCCCGCCTACCGCGTGATGCTGACGGTCTTCGAGGTCATGGCCCAACACCGCGACCCGCACCCCGGCGGCGACCGCCCGCTCGCCACGTTCGGGCAGCGCACAGGCCGGCCGACCTGCACACCGTGCGTATTCATCGGCGGCTACTCCACCTGGGACTACGACGCCCAGGACTGGCGCGACCGTGCCAGCGACGACCAGCGCCTGTTCCTGCACCAGTTCCCCGCACTCGACGATCACGGTCTGTCCTGGGCCGGATGAGCGGCGACGGCCCCGACCGACGACGGCGGCCCGACCGCCACCTCGGCCTCGCGGGAGCGATCAACAGACCGACACCCCGACGTATGGAGATGCTCATGCCATCCCACCGGCCCAACACCGACCGGACCAACGACACCCAACCGCGCTCGGCGGCCAGCCCCGGGCAGCTCAACCGGGCCGCCGAGTTCCTGCCTCAGACCAGCGACGATCAGCTGCCCGCGGTGAGGGTCGGTGACGCCTTGGTTTTCGCCTACTGGAGCGACGACGGGGCGCTGCACGTATCGATCGACACCACCGACCTCGGCGAGCGCTACCCGAACACTCCGCCGCTGCGGGTCATGCTCAACGACGGCCTCCTCTACCGGCGCACCATCACCGGGGCGACCTTCGCGGCTGAGACTGACGCAGTGCCGCGCGTGCAGGACCTCGGAGACGAGGAGTTGTTCCAGCACCTGGCCCTGGCCGAGCATGCCGAGCTACACGGTGCGAGTGGGCTGGCCTACCCGGTGGCCACGCTCGCCGCCGAAGTCGAGAGCCGGATCCCCGGAGCCCTCGAACGGCTCGCCCAGCACTTCGCCCATCACGACACCACCGACGTCGTGCGCGCCTGGTTCAGCACGCCGGCTCGCCTGCTGCTGACTGTCGCACGCACCGCGTAACCCCCGACGCGTCGGTACGACCTCGGCAACCAGGCCTCCATATCCATATGGGGCGCCGCCCCGGGCTATCTGCAGGGCCCGGCTCCTCCTACCTCGCGCGAGATCACCTGCTCGGCCTGAACAGCGAACTATCGCCTGGGTCTGACCACCGGAGCAGGACGGTCGCACACGTGCGGGCACGCGTGGTCAGAGCCCGGGGTTGGGAGACGCCCGGAGGTCAGCACAGCACGGCGTGGTTCGCGGCGATGGACGCCTGCCGACACCGACCGGGTGGGACGGGCCTCGCTTCGATCGGACCCGCTTCGCGGGTTCCCGCCCGGTCGGGCCAGCGGCAACCCCCGCCGCCCCCTGCGGGGCCACACCGCACCGCGCTGAGGCAGAGCCGCGTCACCAACCAGCACCGACCACTCCGAGAGGCACCCCATGAACGAGATCACCCTGACCGGGAACATCGGCCAGATCCGGCCCCTGGTCCGAGGCAAGGCCAACGGCACCGCAATCCTCAACTTCTCCCTCGCTCTCAGGCAGCGCGAGCGCGACCCGAACACCGGGCAGTGGCGTGACGCCGAGCCCGCCTGGCAGCAGGTGACCGCTTTCGGCAGGCTCGCCGAGAACGTCTACAACTCGGTGGAGTCCGGTACCCGGGTGACAGTGACCGGCCGGCTCACCGACGACTCCTTCACACCTGCCGGGGAGACCCGCCGGGTCGTGCGCACCACCCTGCACGCCGACACCGCCGGGGTCGAACTCAGCTTCGCGACAGCGACCGTCCACAAGAACGGGCGTCCCGCTTCGACCACCGCGCCTGAGGTCATCGCCCCTTGACCCCAGTCGTGGGCGACGCCCGGGCGCCGCCCACGACTGCGCCCGGCCCCTCGGGCTCGTCCACCCCCGTGACCACACCGCACAGCGCCGGGCCTGCTCCGACCGACCGCGACCCAGGCCCGGCCTGTGCACCCGCCACCGCAGCATCTGACCGTGGCAGCGACACGGATTCGCCGGAGTCGCTGCAGATGTGCAGATCGACTACCGCAGGGACGGACGGATCCCGGGCCGGCCAGGCACCGGTCCCTAAACCACGCGAGGAGCACAAGATGACCGTCACGACCAGCGCCGACAGCACCCACACTGCTGGGGAGCGATGCGATGGTGCGTACGACACCGGTGCCCGGACCAGACGGGAGGACACGGCGCGCATGCCGCGAGGAGCTCGTCCGCGCCTCGAACGTGAGGTGGCGCGGCTGCGGCAGGTCGCGCTCGACGCCGCGACCGCCGGTCTGTTCGTGTTCCCGGTCCGGGCCGGCACGAAGGTCCCGGCCTTCCACGGCGAGACCCGGTGCCGGCGCCGTGGAGTGTGCGCCGAAGGACACCAGGGCTGGGAGCAGCGCGCGACCCGCGACCGCGTCCAGATCCGGCGCTGGTGGTCGAACACCACCAGATGGAACGTCGGTGTGGCGTGCGGGCCCTCCGGCCTCGTGGTGATCGATCTGGACACCAGCACCGAGCCGATCCGGGCATGGGGCGGGGCCACCACCGGACGGGAGGTCCTCGACCAGCTCGCCGCCCGGCACGGCGAGACCCTCCCCGACACCTACGCGGTGCGCACGCCAACTGATGGCGAGCACCTCTACTTCCGGGTGCCCGAGGGGCTCCAGCTGCGCAACACGATCGGCGGGCACGGTCACAGCCTCGGCCCGCTGATCGACACCCGCGCCGGGGGCGGATTCGTCGTCGGCGCCGGCAGCATCCGCCCCGAAGGTGCGTACCAGGTCGCCGAGCACGGACAGGTCGCCGAGCTACCCACCTGGCTGACCACCCTGCTCACCCCGCCGCCGCCGAGCTCGCTGGCCACACCGGCGAGGAGACTGTCGACCAAGCGCGCGAACGCCTACATCGCCGCGATCCAGGCCGACGAACTGGACAAGGTCGAACACTCCCAGGCGGGCACGCGGCAGATCACCCTGCTCGGCGCCGCCCGGGTCCTCGGCCAGCTTGTCGGCGGTGGGGAGCTCGACGCCGACAACGCTCACGCGGCTCTGCTCGACGCCGCCCGGGTACACATCGGGGTCGCGGGGTTCACCCGTGTCGAGGCCGAGCGCACCATCGCCCGTGGGATGACCTTCGGGATGCGCGCCCCGCGCACCATCGACCGCGGCACCGCCGGCGCCGACAACCACGTCGACGAGGCGTAGCCCACGCGATGCTGAACTACCCGACAACGCGGTGCGGATGAGGTAGGGAGAGCCGATATGACCTTCAGACGCGGGCGGGCGCCGGTCTCCGGACACCGACACGGCCAGCACGCGGTGTCTCGGACGCGGGTGCGGCTGGCCGGGCGCGAAGTCGCGTTGTGGCAGCTACGCCGCGCACCCAGTGTCTACCGAGCGGTGGTCGAGCAGGCCAAGATCATTGACGGCTGTGCGTGGTGCCTGTGCACTGACCCCGCCCCGCGGCTGGTGATCCGCCACCGCGCAGGGGTCTACTACCTGGCCTGTTGGCCCAGCGGTGGAGAAGAGCACGCCCGCGACTGCGAGTTCCACAACACCACCGGCCAGTGGTCCGGGCGAAGCCAGTACCAGGACGGCGCGCTGCAGGAAACTGACGACGGCAGCGCGAGCGTGGCGTTGTCGCTGCCACTACACGTTCGCACGAGCGACCCCGCGGCGTCGGGCACCACCTCGAGCCCCCGCGATGCCGGGGCGGCGCGGTCACGGATGGGCCTGCTCGGGCTGCTGCACTACCTGTGGGAACGCGCCGACCTGACCCGCTCAAGCCCACCCGATAACCCCAGATCCGGCCGGCGTGGGTGGGCCAGGTGCAGTCCGCTCGTTCGAGCCGCGACCGACGGGGTGACCTCAGCCGGCCTGCCGCTGAGCTGGTGCTGCTACGTGATCCCACCGTTCGACCCCGCGCACCCTGACCAACACGATGCGGCGTTCACCCGGTTCACCGACCGGATGGTCGAGCGCAACGGGATAGTGCAGCGGGGGCTGCTGCTCGGCGCGGTCCGTTCCTGGACCCCGACGCCCTACGGACAGCGCTGCGACCTGCGCCATCACCGAGCACCGATCTTCTTCTCCACCGCGCTGCACAAGCGCATCCGCCGGGCCGCGGCGCCGGCGATGACCGACCAGCGCCCGGCCGGCAGCGAGCAGGTGATACTCGCCCTGGTCTCGCGCAGCGACCAGGGCAACCTGTCCGCGGTCGGCGCCGCGGTGATGCTGACCAACGCCGACTTCATCCCGGCCGACTCCACACACGAGGTCGTCATGGCCGATGCCCTGACGGCGGCGAAACGGACCTTCGTTAAACCCCTGCGCTACGACGGTGAGGCCGCGGTCCTGCCGGACTTCGTCCTCACCGACACCGATCCGGCGACCCTCGTCGAGGTCTGGGGCATGCTCGACCGCGAGGACTACACCGCGCGCAAGCAGGCGAAGATCAGCCACTACCGGAGCACGGACACACCGCTGATCGAGTGGGACGTCCGCGATCGGTTACCGGACCTGCGCCTGCACACCGCGACCTGACCGCGCCTCGCCGAGGTCAACCCCGCACTGGGGCAGTCGACCACTCCACACCGGAACGGGTTCGCGTGGTCCTCCGGTGGTCGGTGCGTCTGGATCGCCCGAAGGTCAGCACACCCGGCGGGGGCGGAGCACCGATGCCTGCTGCCGACCCGTCCGGGTGAGACTGCCGGGGGCTGCTGTTACCGAGGTGGTCGGCGGTGTGTGGGCCTGTTGCGTGCGGCAGTGGCGGTCACGAGGTGGTCGGGGTGGGTCGGGCCGGGTCGCGCCGCGACGGCCGGGGTCGAGGGGGCCGAGTCAGCTGGGGTCGGGTTCGCAGTCTCACCCGGACGGGCCAGCAGCAGGCCCCGCTGTCCCTTCGGGACCCCCACCGGGCGTGCTGAGGCTGCGCCGCGTTCCAGCCGCACCGACCACCGGAGGACCGCCATGCCTGCCGCCATCTTCGACTCCCTCGACATCGCCGACGGCTACACCGAGCGCGACGCCCGGATCTTCCGCTCACTGGCCGCGGACTGGGAGTCCGCCGGCCCGGTGGAGGCCGATGGCTCGGGCATCGCCGAAGGCGAGGAGCCGCCCTTCTGAGGGCGGTCCGCCCTCCGGGGCCCGCCCGCCGGGCGGGCCCCTTCCCGTGTGCGCGTGAGGAGGTCCGGCTGATGCCGATCGAGATCCACCAGACCTACAGCACGAAGATCCGGCCGGGGGACTGGCTGCCGACCGACACCATCGACCGGATCCGCCACGACGAGTACGGCGTGCCCGTGCGGGTGGAAACCAACCGCCGTACGCGGGTGGTCGCGGTAGAGAACCGGGCCGCGACCACCCGCGGGGTCGATGGCCACGAACCGGTGACCCTGGTGCTCGACGGAGGGGCCGTCCTCGAGGCCCGCCCGGACCGCAAGATCGTCGTTGTCCGCGAGACCGCACCGGTCACCTGAGCGAACGCAGTTGCGTGGCCCCCCGCGGGAGGGCCAGCGCGGCGTGGCGGATTCCGGTGCGGTGCGCCCAAGCCGGGCGGAGTGTCAGCCGGGAGGGGCGACCGGCGGCCGGGTGGGGGCGCTCAAGGCCGCGCCGGGCCGTGAACCCCGGTGGACCGCCTTCGGCGGGAGGTGGGCCTGCCGGCCCTAGAGCTGAGCACGGCCTCACTCCACGTAAAGGGCGCTCCGCTGGCGCTCCGCGTCGCCACGGCGACAGCCCTGGCGGGCTGCCCTTGACGTCGAGCCTCGGAGGCCGAGCGATCGCCGCGAAGCGGCAGCGGGGACGACGCCCGCTGCCCCTCACGGGCCAGCAGCCCCACCCACCCCGATCACCCACCGCCAGCGACGGAGAGGCACCGCGATGACCATTGCCAGCGAGACCACCAGCACCGACGATGTCGACAACACCGGCGCTGTGATGACTGCGGCGGCCGCGGAGCTCAGCGTCATCGCCGAGATCATCGAGCGTGGCGCGGTGCGCGGCGCGCGTGCTCGTCTTGCCCGCCTGCTCGACAGCGTCGACGCGCCGACTCGACTGCTGATGGTGCGTTGCGTGGAGGCGCTGGAGGCCGAGCACCCGACAACGGCCCTTCACCGGCTGCGCGACGAATGGCGTCGGGCCGACGAGGACGGGCGCGCACTGGTGCAGGCGCTCGCGCCGACCGCGGAACGGCGCGCGGAGAAGGCCCGCGATGCCGCGCGCATCGCAGAGGACAACCGCGCCAAGGATCGCGACCGGGCGGCCCGCCGCGCGCGGAACCTGACCAGCCGCCGCGCCAACCCACGCGAGCGGCGCGACCCGCGCACGGTCGAGTCCGACACGGTGGCCCGGCGCTACTTCGCCGACCGGGTCGAGCCGAGCACCGAGGAGGACGAGCGGCAGCGTGATGACCGGATCGACTACGACCGGGCCGCGCTGGCGCCGATGGCCGGGCTCGGGTGCGTGGCGTGTGGAGTGGAACGCTCAGCCACCGACCGGCGCCGCGCCAATGACGATGGACTGTGCCAGGACTGCCGTGAGGACGGCGTTCCCGGCATCGCGATCCCGGCCGCGGACGCGGACGCGCGGGCAGTGCTGTTCGCCCGGTGCGACTACATCGCGGCGACCTCGACCAGCCCGAACGAGCGCGATGCCCGGATGAGGCGCGATTGGCGGGCGATGCGACGGACCGACCAGTTCGCCGTGGTCGACTGGCGCGAGGCGCAGGGCATGTGACGGCGTCGGGCCCCACCGGCACGGTCGTGCGGGACCGCGCCGGTGCCGGGTGGCGCTCAGGGCCGCGCCGGGCCGCGCGCGGAGCGGACCCGCCTTCGGCGGCACAGCATCATCCGCGACGACGCAGCAGCCAGGCCTGGCCTGGCCTGCCGCGGTTGCCATAGGTCAGGTAGTCGCTGCACTGCCACACGGACCTCGTAAGGGGTCAGTCCTCGACCGACTGGACGGAAGGGCCTGAGACGGAGGGGACCGGCGGACCCTCCATCTCACGTTCGGCGTCGATGGCCGGGGAAGCGTCCTTGGCCGGAGCCGGGGTAGCGGCGCCGCCGGGCTCGCCACCGGCGCGTGCGGGTCCCTCGGGTGCCGGTGTCGTTGAGTCCTGGCCGGCCGGCTCATCGGCACGAGCTCGCTTGAGCATCGCGCGGACACGTTTGACCGGCAGTTCGAACAGCGCGGCAAGGTCCTCCGCGCTGCGCCGGCCCCGGCCGTCGACGTGCAGCTCGACCAGCACTGCGCACTGGTCGGCCGTGACGGCGTCAAGTTGCTCGCGCGCGTCGGTCATCACCTGCTCCCGTCGACGATCGAGTTCGGCGATGGCATCGGCACGTTCGCGGTCGATCTCCGTGACCCGAAGCTGGGCATGCGCGTAACGAGCGAACGCTACTTCCTCCCGCTGGCGCTGCTGCTGCTGGTCACGGTCGAGCTGATCTCGCTTGGCCAGCATCCCCGCGATGTCGTCTCGCTCCTGGCGTGATTGCCGCATTCTCTGCCTGGCCATGACTGCTTGCCCCCTCAGTCCGCGTTCCCTGCGCGGGTTCTATCCCGCCCTGACAACATAATGGAAAGTACACGGCAAGTGATCTCGTTTGACAGACGAGGTGGGGGCGGCCGTCGGGTGCATGAGTCCGCCCCCCGCTCGGGCACACGCTGCCCGGGCGTGTGGCGGTCGGTGCCTGGCATGTGGCCGTGACCCTCGCGGCGATCGAGAGGGAGTGTGGCCGTGCCAGCACAGCGAGAGGACAGGGCGTGTCGGCCGTGGCGGTCACCTAGTCCGGTGCGCCGTCGTGGAGTGCCACCGGCAGGACGGCGGCGGCGACCTGCCCGCGGCTGCGCGCGCGCCAGATGGTCGGCAAGGTCGCGGCGGTTCAGATCCACACCGGTGGCCACGCAGACCGCGAGCTGATCGTCCAGGGCTCGGATTGCCGACACCCAGCCGGGCGGGACCGCCGGGCCCAGATCGCCGGCGTAGAGCACCTCGCCGGCCGTGCCAATAGTGATCCCTCCATCGGGGTGCGGCATCTCCACCGACCAGCCGGGCGGGCGCGGGAGGGCGCGGACCGCGCTCGGATGAGTCTCGGTCAATAGTGCCCAGCCGCGCCCCAGCATGGCGGAGACCAGCACGCTGACCAGCTCTGCGCCCCGATGCGGATCGGCCGCCCAGATGTCGCGGCTAAGCGCAAGCGTCAGGGTCGCCGCCACCTCACCGGTGCGCTCGTCGTGGACTACGCCCGGCGAGGCCAGCAACGTCCCCATCGGGTCGTCCGCGTTCACCGGCCGCAGCTCCTCCTCGCGCTCGTCGCCGTCCCGCACGTCGCCTTCGCTCCCCGTCGCCGATCGTCCGCTCGATCCGTATCCGCCGCGCTGCCTGCCGTCGCCCGACCTCACCCATGCTGCCATCCCACCAGTCATCGTCACCGCTTCTCCGCTAACAGACCTATGCATCAACTGATGATCTTCGGTTGGGTGCGGTAAGATGTGGATCATGCTGCGGATCAACACGGTCGGGGCGGGGGCGGTCGAGTACCTGCTCCGTGGCTCCGGCTGTGCCGCGCACCGCGGCCCTGAGCAGGGCGCCGAGCAGGGCACGGATGGGCCGGGTTACTACGCCGCGGCTGTCGAGCACGGTGAGCCGGAGGGCCGTTGGTTTGGGTCGGGGATCGTGGCGCTGGGTCTGCCGTTCGCTGCCGGTGAGGCGGTGGTGGCTGAGGATGTGCGGGCGGTGTTCGGTCAGCTGCGTCGCCCGGAGTCTTCGGAGGAGGACCCGGTTTATCTGGGGAACCGGCCGCGGAAGTACCGGGCGGTGGAGGAGCGGGTCGAGCGGGCGATCAGGCGTGAGGCGGGTGTGCCGGCTGAGGAGCGGGTCGAGGAGATTCGTCGGGCGGCGGAGGCTGATACGCGTCGGAGTGTGGCGTATTACGACTGGACGTTCAGTGCGCCGAAGTCGGTGAGTGTGTTCTACGCGGCGTTGCTCGCGGCCGGTGCGGATGGTGAGGCCGCGGCGGTGCGTGCGGCGCACGACCGGGCTGTGGAGACGGCGGTGTCGTTCGCCGATGAGCGGGTTGCGGTGACGCGGACGGGCCGGCATTCGGGTCCGCGGTCGCGGGCGGGGATGGGGACGTTCGAGCGGGGGCAGGGGACGACGTGGACGTTGTGGGGGCACTCGACCAACCGTGAGGACGAGCCTCAGTTGCACACCCACGGTGCGTTGTTGAACCGGACCGCGACCGCGGATGGCCGAATCACGGCCCTGGACGGGGCGTCGTTCCGAGGGTTGAAGCAGGCCGTGGATGCGGTGTATCAGCAAGCCCTCGAGCAGCTGGTCACCGCCGCGGTAGGGGTTGCGTGGCGGGAGCGTCCGGACGGGCATGCGCGGGAGATCGCCGGTGTCGACCAGGCGTTGATGGACGCGGCGTCGACTCGGACCGGGCAGGTGGATGCGCGGATCGCGGCGTTGGTGGAGGAGTTCCGGTCGCGCACTGGGCGGGCGCCGAGTGCGGCGGCGATGCACCGGATCGCGCGGATGGCGGTGCTGGACACCCGGGCGCCGAAGTCCGCGGACGCCGGGCCGCAGGCGTTGCGGCGCTGGGCGCGGGCGCATTCGCGGGAGCTGCAGGGTGCATTGTCCGACGCGGCTGAGGCCGCCGCGCAGGGACAGCCGGTGCGGGGTGAGCGAGCGGAGCCGGTCGACCGGGAGGAGCTGCTGGGGGCGGCGGTGGAGCGGGTCACGGGCCGGTACGCGGTGTGGGACATCGGGAACCTGACGCTGGCGATCAAGGCCGAGGTCGGGGACCGGTGGGTGGGTCTCGGGCTGGGGGAGGCGACGCCGGCGCAGCGCGCGGCCGCGCTCGAGGACCTCGCCCGTGACGCGGTCCGCCGCGCGGACGTGGTGCAGGTGTCGATGGTCGAACCGGTGGAAGTTCCCGGCGGGCTGCGGCGCGACGGTGATGGTGGCTACGTCCTGCGCGGGGCGCATCGGGAGCGCTACTCCTCGGTCACACACGTCGGGCGCGAGGAGGCTGTCGTCGCTCGCGTGAGCGCACCGCTGGAGGTGGGGTTGGCCGCAGGCCGGGCGGCTGCGGTGCGGGAGGAGCTGGTCGGGCAGGGCATGAGCGGCGACCAGGTCGACGCCGTCGTGGCGATCCTGACGTCGAGGGTCGCAGGGGACGTCCTGGTCGGCCCGGCGGGTGCGGGGAAGTCCCGCACCGTGGGCGCGCTCGCAGAGATCTGGTCGCGGGAGATCGGTGGCCGGGTGTTGGGGTTGGCGACCTCACAGGTCGCCGCGGAGAACCTGCG
Source organism: Pseudonocardia alni (assembly GCF_002813375.1). Lineage (NCBI taxonomy): Bacteria > Bacillati > Actinomycetota > Actinomycetes > Pseudonocardiales > Pseudonocardiaceae > Pseudonocardia > Pseudonocardia alni. The sequence continues at coordinate 19,635 of NZ_PHUJ01000001.1, forward strand.
TGGGGACGGGATCCCGGCGATCAACACGACGATGTTCGAGCACCGGTTCACCCCGGATGAAACCGGACACGTTCGGCAGCGGCTGTCTGCCGGGGACCTGTTGATCGTGGACGAGGCCGGAATGTCGTCGACGATAGACCTGCACCTGATCACCCGGCTGGCCGCCGAGGCCGGCGCGAAGGTGGTCCTGGCCGGTGACCACGAGCAGCTGGGCGCGGTCGAGGCGGGCGGGTTGTTCGAGCACCTGACCCGGCACGCGGCGAGCGTGTCGGAGTTGGTGGTCGTGCACCGCTTCGCCGAGTCCTGGGAGCGCGCGGCGTCGCTGCTGGTGCGCGGTGGGGACACCGCCGCGGTGGCGGAGTACCTGACCCGTGGCCGGTTGCGGGCGGGGACGTTGGAGCAGATGCAGGCACAGGCCGGGAAGGCATGGCTCGCCGACACCGTCGCGGGCAAGCAGTCCCTGCTGATAGTGGGAACCAACGACCAGGCTGCGGACCTGTCGCGCAGACTGCGCCAGGAACTCATCCGACTCGGGCGGGTCGACGGGCGCACGGTGAGCCGAATCCACCGCGGGCAGAAGGTGTCGGTCGGGGACCGAGTGCAGGCCCGGCGCAACGACCGCGGTCTGCTGGTGGAGCCGGCTGTGCGCGTCGACGGTCGAACCGGGGTGGTGCAGCCGGTGACAAACAGGGAGATCTACACGGTGGTCGGCGCGACGTCAGAGGGGACGGTGCTGGGGCGGGACCGGCACGGCGCGATCGCGCACTTCCCCGCCGCCTACGCCGAGGAGCACCTGACGCTGGCGTATGCGGTGACGGTGCACGCCTCGCAGTCGCTGACCGTGGACACCGGGCACTTCGTCGCGGACGAGGGCAGCAGCCGGCACGCGGCCTATCCGGCGATCACCCGGGGACGCGAGTCCAACCACGTGTGGTTGGTGTCGGAGCGTCCGGCTGATGAGCACGACCAGCAGGCGATGTATGAGACCGCGCGCAGCCGGTTCTCTGCCCTGGTCGAGCACAGCGGTGCGCAGGTCTCGGCCCTGGCTACAGCGGAGGAGGGCGAGGGGCGGGCGCGGTCGTTGGTGACGCTGGCTGGTGACTGGTTCGACCTCGCCCGCGCGCAGGGTGAGAAGCGTTCCGCGGGGCTGCTGGAGCGTGGGCTCGGGTCTGCGGTGGCCGGGCGGGTGGAGCGTGAGTCGGGGCGCGGTTCGTTGCTGACCGTGCTCGCTGAGGCCGAGGTCGGGGGGCATGACCCGGAGCGGTTGCTGCGTGAGGTCGCCGACCGCCGCGAGCTGGACTCGGCGGAGAACGTGTCGGACGTGCTGCGCTGGCGCATCGCCCGCACGCTCCCGACACGAGTAGCCGACGACGCGTCGGCCGCGCAGCAGTTCGTCACCTGGACCGTCGAGGGCGACGACGTGTACTCGGTGCAGCGGAACCGGCTGGCCCCGCTGATCACCGCCCGGGCCCGGGAACTCGGTGAGCAGGCGGCAGCCGAGCAGCCTGAGTGGGCGGTCGGACCGCTGGGCGCTGTCCCCGATGCCCAGGCGGAGCCGGAGCTGTATGAGCGGTGGGTCGAGCGGGCCGGCGTGGCGGCGGGTTATCGCGAGTACGCCGGTGTCGGCGCGGAGTCCACGACGCTCGGTCCGGCGCCCGCGGCGGAGGATGTGCAGGCGCGGGCGTGGTGGACCCGCGCGGTCGTCGCGCTCGGCGGTGAGACGGCGATGCCGCGTCATCACTCCCGGTCCGACGCTGAGCTGGTGGAGAAGGTCCGGGCATGGGAGCGGACCCGGTCGACCGGTCCGGTGTATGCCGCTGACCTGCTGGCCGGTGCCCACACCCGCCTGCACGAGGCCCAGGTTGTCGCGACCCTGGCTGGGGCGCAGCGGGACAACCCGCACGCGGTCCAGGTCGAGCGGGAGCTGAGCGGGGTCAGCGCAGACGGCGCCGAGGCGATGGTGCGCATCGCCCACGGGGAGGTCACCCGCTGGACAGGCGCCCACCAGCGGCGCAGTGAGTGGTACGAGGGGGTGCGCGAGGTCGCCGACGATGCGCGGTTGGCGGCGGAGGAGCTGCGTCGCCGTGGCCGCGACTGGCAGGTCGACCCCGAGCCCGAGCAGTACACCGACCCCGACCGGGGAGAGCGTCAAGGTATGCAGGCTTCGGCTGTCGGTGGTGGCGAGCATGGTGAGCTGCGGCCGGAGGTGAGTGAGGTGATCCGCCGCAACGAAGAGGCCGGGCGGGCCGCCGCGGCCGCGGGCAGCAACGACCCGACCGACCCCCGCGAGATCCTGCGGAGGCTCCGAGACAGCAGCCAGGCCGAACGCGGTCGGGGGCAGGACACCGGCCGTAGTCGTGACACCGGTGACCGGAAGGCTGGCCGGGCGGCGGAACGGACCCGGGCTGAGGACGCCGCGCGGCGTGCCCGCCAGGACCGGAGCCGCGACACCGGACGCGACCAGGGCCAAGGCCTCGGCCACAGCTGACCCCGCACCGGGGAGTCCGCCCCCGGGGGGTCAGCCGAAGGGGTACACGCGCTCCTCGGGATGGGCCGGGCCGGCCCAGGGCTGCAGTGCAGCTTTGCGCTGGATCTCGCGATCGAAGTCGCGGTACTCGGCGTCGGGGGCGAGCACGATCTCGTGCTCGCTGCTCCACAGGCCGGTGCACGGTCCGATGAAGTAGTCGGTGGAGGCCAGTTCTTCGTGGAGCGGTGGGCTGAGGATCTCGAACGGGGCCGCGGCGCGGGGCGGTCCCCAGTGCAGCTCGATGCGGCGGAACCGGTCGGTGGTGTGGTACTCGATCGCGCCCCGGAACGAGACGTAGATGTCGTCGACCACGTCGTCGATCGAGCCCCGGTCGATGGGATACCGGCGGCCGTCGTGAACCGCGATCGCGGTCGGCCCGACCAGCAGATGCAGGTGCAGACGGCTGCCGGGGATTCCAGGGACGACGGGGTGGATGACCGGAGTGATCTCCAGGTGGCACGGCCAGGCCCGGCCCGCATGGGCGACGTAGCCGCCGAGCTGCTGGGTCTCGCGCACCGTCGATTGCGTTGCGATGTCGATCGTCGCACGGAAGGTGTCGAGGTCGGCGGGGCTATCCTGGCCGCAGAGCCGGTCATAGAGCAGCGACAGCGTCGGCGCCGCGGTGACCTGGATGTCCAGGGCCCCGGCGGGAGGCTGTTCGTGCGGGTAGGAGAACAACGGGACGGCTTTGTTCGTCGGCTGCTGAAACTCTACGGCTGGAAGCCCTCGCAACGTCATCGTGAACCCTCCTCCCCGATCGTCACCAGCACGGTCAACCAGTCACCGTAGCGGGAGCCACCGACACTTCCGTCCGATCCTTTAACGATCACTCCGTGAACGCTCTCCCTGCCGAGGCTGTGTCCGGTCACCAGTGGAGCGGCCGGCTGCCGGGGTAGGGGCTCGGTCGGGGCTCGGGCCGGGGCAGATGCGTCCCCGAGACGGGATAGCCGTGGGCGTCGATGGGGATTCTGCCGCTTTCGATGGTGTCGACGTCGCGGCGGAGCTGTGCTCCGTCGGGGCGGTCAAAGGGGTCGACGGTGCGGGCTTGGATCGCGAGCAGGTGGCGGAACACGAGCAGGACCTGGCCGCGGTCGAGGGTACGAACCTCGGCCGGCTGGTAGGTGTGGATGCGCTCGTGGCTGCGGGTCGCGCCGCGGGCTCCGTTCCAGAGCCCGCCGGTCGGTTCCTGCAGCCGGGTGCGTTCGTGCTCGCCGAGGATGGTGGAGAGCCACTGCAGAGTGGAGGGGTCCTTCAATCCTCCCCAGACGGCCATCAGCGAGCTGTTGTCGAGCAGCGTGACCGCCTTCTGCGGCCCGTATGTGGTTTCCAGCTGTGCTTTGGACTGTGCTGCCCAGTGGATGATGACGCCCCGGCTCAGGGAGTCGGCCTGGGTGGTCGGGAGGTCCGGTACCGGTGTGGCGGCGGGGAGCTCGTCGAGGACAGCCGTGGCGGGTGGGTCGAGTCGCTTCTTCGGGTAGCGCAGCCCCATCTCGCGGGCGGTGTCGATCCATTCGGCGACGATGGTGGTCATGACGGGTGCGGCATGGGCGTCGTTCTCGGCGGCGACCAGGTACAGCGATCCGCCGGAGGCGATGAACCGCTCGACGTCATAGGAGCCTGCGGGGGAGTGGTTGCAGAGCTCGCGGATCCGGCGGTCGGCGAACGGGGCCAGAGCGCGACGGACCGAGAGCCAGACCGCGTCGGCGGTCTGGGGGACCATGTTCAACTCGGCCTCGAGGGCATCGCCGTAGGCCCGGTAGCGGACATGGCCCTGCAGGATGGTGACCGCGGAGCGGGCGGCCTCGCGGTCGGTGGCCCAGGCGGCGAGGCGGGCGAGGTCGCCGCCGGACAGGGCGGCGGCGAGGAGGTAGGCGCCGACCACGCCGACGGCGCGCTGGCGGAAGACCCGGTCGTTGCCCGAGCCGCGTCCGTCTCCGGTCTCCACCGCGAGCGCGGATGCCTCGACGAGCATGCGGGCGCGGTCCCAGGCTGTGATGTCGTCGTCGCAGCCGCGTAGCGGTGACCAGCGCAGTTTCGCCGGCCAGTTCACGGTGCCGGTCAGGTCGAACACCAGGATCGGGCCCGGCATGGGGCGCCGGGATCGGGCCAGCGCGGTCAGCATGAGCAGGTCGGGCTTGGTGGTCGAGCACAGCAGCGCGCCGGGCGCTTCCAGGCACAGCGGGGTGAGCCAGCGGCGCGACTTCCCGGTCTGGGTCGGTGCCAGGGTGCCGGTGGTGGTCTCCAGCGGCGCCCACAGAGGGCCGGTCGGGCCGGTGGGCAGCGGGATCCCGACCTCCCCCGGGGCGGCGGTCCGGATCTCGGCCGGGGTCAACGAGGGGCGCAGGCGGGTCGCGGAGGTGCGGCATGCGCGCAGGGACAGCTCAGCGCGGATCTGGGCTCGGGTGGCGTGCCCGGGCTTGGTCGGTCCCCAGCTGCGCCACCACCACCGCCCGAGCACCGCGGCCGCGGCGGCCAGCACGATCGCGGCGGCGACGGTGCAGGACAGGAACAGGGTGGATTGACGGGTCAGGTACGCGAGGGTGCTGTCCGGGGGTGGTGTGGCGCCGAGGGAGGAGCGGATGAGCGCGGTCAGGTCGCCGAAGCCGACCAGGAGCAGCCGGGGCGCGCCCGACAGCAGCCCGGTCATCACCGCGGCGATCTCGACCACGAGTGTGGCGAACAGAGCGAACCCGAGCGCGGTCACCGGCAACGCGAGATCTTCGGCCCAGGGCCGGGGAGCGCGAGTTCGGGTCATCGGGCGCTCCTGGTCGGGGTCGAGTCGGTCTCGAAGGGCCGCTGCGCAGATGTCCCACCTGGAGGTCGGTCGGGCTGCCAGGGGCCGGTGATCGCTAACAGCACCCCTGGTTGCTGGATCCCGGCGAAGAGCACCTTCCCGTCGGGGGAGAAGGTGGGGCCGGTGAACTCCGAGCCCATCTGGCTGCGGGCGATGGGGTAGGCGGTCCCGTCGTCGGCGACGCCGGCGAGGTGGTCGTCGCCGTCGCCGTCGGTGGACACGATCAGCCCGCCGAACGGGGCGGCGACGATGTTGTCCGGTGCCTCGACGGTCTCCCCATCCGCTTCCACAGCGAACACCGTGGTCAGCGTCAGTGTCGAGGCGGCGGGGTCGTAGTGCCAGATCTGGCCGTGGTGGGAGTCGGAGAAGCTGGAGACCAGGTAGGCGCCGGGGGCGCCCTCGTGGTCGGCCCACCAGGCGCCCTCGAGCTTTTTCGCCCGGGTGATCCCATCGATCGAGCGCACCGAGCCCTGCCCGGCGTCGCGGTCGGCGATGGGAACCCACTCGACGGTGTAGGAGGTGCCGACGGTGTCGCCCTGGTCCAGGTCGTCGACGAGGTTCCCGGCCTGGTCGGTGGCGGCCATCGCGGCGAGCTCACCGGCGTCGACGTCGAGGGCCTTGAGCGCGCCGCTGCGGCCGCGGAACCCGGTGGGTGGGGTCCACCGATAGACGGTGCCGTAGGGGTTGGAGGTGTCCTCGGTCAGGTAGATGGTGAGGGTGTCGGGGTCGACGCAGCAGGCCTCGTGGACGAACCGGCCGAGGGCTTTGATCGGCTGCGGGTCTCGGTTGGCCTGCAGGTCGACCGGGTCGACCTCGAAGACGTAGCCGTGACCGTCCTTGTCGGTCTCCTCGCAGGTCAGCCAGGTGCCCCAGGGGGTGACCCCGCCAGCGCAGTTGGTGGAGGTCCCGGCGAGTGCGACGGTCTCCCAGATGAGCTCGCCGTCGGGGGTGGTCTTGACGACGGTGCAGCCGCCGCCGGCGTCCTCGCGCCAGGTGTAGCCGCGCAGGTGCGGGACGGCGCCGCCGTCGTCGGGGCCGCCGCGGACCTCGTGGTTGAGCACGACGAGCACGTTCCCGTCCGGGGCTGGGAACGCGGCGGCACCGTCGTGGATCCCGGGGGAGGCGTGCTCGGAGTAGAGGCGGGTCTTCCCGGCCTGGGTGACCACTCGGTAGGAGAACCCCTCGGGCAGCGCGAGCATGCCGTTCGGGTCGTCGACGAGGGGCCCGTAACCGGTGGCTGCGCTTGGTTGGGCGGCGATGCCTGCGGCGCCGAGCAGGCCGTGGACGGGGCCGGTCACGGCGATGCCGAGGCCGAGCTGTCCGGTGCGGCGCAAGAATCGTCGTCGGTCGATCAGCACAGGTCCTCCAGGGAGCGGCTGCTGGTGATGCCAGATGGGGTCACGGGCTTGTGGCCTCGGCGAGTGCAGCGGTGACCGGTCCGGCCGGGGCGGCTACGCCTGCGGGTCCGGCGATGTGGCGGACGTGGGTGATCTTGTCGGCCCAGTCCGAGAGGGGCTGCAGGATGACCCCGGTGCTGGAGTCGTAGGCGTTGACGACCAGGCCGTTGCCGATGTACATGCCGACGTGGCGGGGGTTGGTGGGGGAGCCGAGCGAGCCGGGGATGAACACCAGGTCGCCGGGGGCGATGGTCGCGGGGCTGGCGGGGGTGCCGGCGTTCTTCTGGTTGACCGTCCCGGCGGGGATCGGGACGCCGGCGGCGGCCCAGGCGGCGAGCATCAGCCCGGAGCAGTCGAAGCCGTTGGGTCCCTTCGCGCCCCAGATGTAGGGCTTGCCGAGCTGGGCCAGGGCGTAGGTGACCGCGGCGCGCTGTGCGGGGTCGGTGGGCGGGACGAAGCCGGGCGGGAGCTTGGTCGGGTCGATGTTCGACGGGGCCAGCGGGACCCCGGCGCCGCCCTGGTCGGGGCAGGCGAACGCGGTCGAGGCCAGCTGCACGTCCGGTGCGGCACCGGGCGTGGCGGGGACGGGGTTGTCCGGGCCGACCCAGAACCGGTCGACCAGGGCTGCGGCCGGTGCTTCCTGGGGGGCGTAGCGGTCGGGGAATGCCGAGCGCTGCACCGCCTGCGCGGCGGTGCCCGGTGGCATGGTCGCCCAGCCGGGCAGGGCGATGAGGCGGTCCAGGAAGATCCGGGTCGCGTAGTCGGGGTTGAGGATCTGCTCGGGTGTGCCCCAGCCCTGGGAGGGCCGCTGCTGGTAGAGGCCCAGGGAGTCGCGGTCGCCGTGGCCGACGTTGACCAGTCTCGATTCGACGATCACGGTGGAGATCGCGATGACCGCGGCCCGGCGCGGGAGGCCGCGCTGGGCGACGATGTTGACGATCGTGGCGGCGTTGTCGGTCTGCTCGGCGTTCCAGTCGGTGCCGCCGATGGACTGCGACCCGCCGCCCAGGCCGCCGTCGCCGCTGCACCCGCCGCCGGGGAGGGCGCCGTCGGTGACCACGGTGAGCATGGCCATGCCCATGCTGAACGCGGTCGCGATGAACACGAGCACCGCGGCCACGGCGGCGAGCGCGATCGTGCCCTTCTTCTGGTCCACCGGTCAGGTCACCGGTTCGGGGCGGCGCCGTTGGCCCGGCTGTGGCCGTTCATCTCGGCCAGAGGCCCCGTGGCCGGCGCGACGACGCCGTCGGCAGGAACCGCCGCGACGCCGCTGTCGGCAGGCTTCTCCGAGGCTGCACTGTCGGCGGCGGTGGTGGGTACCGATACCAGACGCGAACGCGTTGATCCGGCCTGAGCAGGTGGTGTTTCCGCGGTCGGAGCGGGTCGTTTGCGTAGGCCGGCGTTGGTGTCGAAGATGGCCCGCTCGGTGGGGGAGAGGACTGTCTGGATCTTCATGCCGGGGCGGTTCTCCAGCTTCCACAGCGCACGGCCCTGGCCTTCCATCGCCCAGCCGGTGAGCACGGCCTGTTCACGCTCGGACAGTCCGAGCTCGTCGGCGAGCTCGTCGCCGACCCGGGTGGACTGGCCGAGCAGGATCCGGGTCGAGCACAGCGCGAGCAGGTCCTTGGCGATGGAGACCTCCTGGGAGCCGGCGGCGCCGACGGAGAGCAGGTCGGAGGGCTTGTGCATCACCAGGAGCTGGATCTTGCGTTCGGCGCGGGACAGGCGCAGGTCGGAGTCGACGGCCTGGACCGCGCGCAGCCCGAGTCGCATCTGCCGCCAGACCTCGTCGCGCACGACGATGCGCACGTCGCCGTCGTCCTGCAGGTCGGTGATCATCGAGGACCAGGAGCCGAGGCAGGTCAGAGCGACCGCGATGGCCTGATCGCCCCTGCTGCGCAGCAGCGAGAGGTCCATCGACTGCACGGGGGCGTCCCAGTCGAGGTCGAAGTTCGTCGGCTCGTCGAACAACCCCGACAGCGGGCCGACGACGAGGTTGGACAGGGCGTCGGTGATCTGGCGGGTGTGGTCGAGGAACTGGCGGTGGGAGGCGAAGCGGGTGGCCTGCCACAAGTCGTCATCAGGCCTTGCGAGTTGGTTGACGACGTCGGGGATGGTGATCGGGCGCAGCTCGCTGGCGCCGTGCTCGGCGCCGACGAGCCGGTTGAGCACGGTGGACAGGACGTGCTCGTCGGTGACGGTCGGGTCGTAGCCCTGGGCCTCCGCGAGGGCGGTCAGCAGGCGCGTCCAGCGCGCCAGGATGCCGGTGAGTTCCTCGCGCTGCCGCTCGGTGCTCCAGGTGCCCCACCTCGATCGGATGGGGCCGAGGTCCAGGGCGTTGAGGCGGTGGTGGCTACCGCGGCCGAGCGCGATCGGGGTGATCCCGAGCGAGCGCAGCAGCGGGGTGTACTCGCCCTTCACATCACCGGAGATCAGCGAGCGGACGCCGAAGAGCATCATCCGCAGCATCAAAGCGACGACGGTGGAGGACTTGCCGCGGCCCGGTTCGCCGAACACCACCAGGTTCGGGTTGGTGACCATCTGGCGCAGCACCCACTCTGTGGGGTGGACGTAGAAGGCGCCCCCGGACTGGGTGTCGTAGCCCAGCCGGGCGCCGATGGCCGGGACGCCGTTGGAGGCCAGCAGCGGGAACAGTCCGCCGACCTCGGCGGTGGTGGCCCGGTAGACCGGAGCGCGCCGGGAGGCGTCGACCGCGGCCCACCCGCGACCCGGCTCACGGTGCCCTTGGCGGGGGGCGCTGGCCTGGTTGACCCGCCCCTTGGCCGGGCGGTCGTCGAGTTCGGCTGGAGTGGCTGGCGTTGCGAGGGGAATGCCGTCGAGGTCGGTGAACTGGGACAGCAGGTCGCTGGTGGTGCGCGGCGGCACGGGGCGGCGCTTACCGAAGATGCTCATGAGTCGAACGCCCTGGTCAGACGGGGCAGCCCGATCCCGACCGGCAGCGCCGCGGCGACGAACGCCGAATCTTGAGCCAGCTCTAGACGCAGCAATCGAAAACGACCTGAGGAGTCGTTCTCCAGGCGGGCGGCGTGATCTTCGAGGTTCCACTCGGCGGGCACCGTGAGTGAGGAGGCCACGGTGAAGCGGACCAGGGCGTGCCCGGCGGCGACGGCGGCCTCCTGCTCACGGGCGCCGGTCTGGCGGCGGGTGTCGACGGCGGTGGTGTTGAACCCGCGCTGGGCCTTGGCATCGACCAGGACGTTGTTGCGGAACCGCTGGGAGCGCACCTCTCGGGCGGCGGCGGCCTGGGACAGGATCTCGTAGTGGATCTGCAGGGTGCGGCGCTCTCCTGCGGTGCGGACCGCGAGCAGCGGGCCGAGCGACCCGAAGATCGTCCCGGATTCCGGGGGCTGCACTGCGTAGGAGACCGAGGAGAACCCGTCGTGGTGATAGGCCCGGGCAGCCGGAGCGGGAGCGAGGGCGGGGCCGGCTTGGGAGATCGGTAGCCCCACCGAGCCGTCCGGGTCGGGCCGCATGAGGTGCTGGTACTGCAGGGAGGCGGCGGTAGCGGGGTTGAAACCGGTCTTGATCGCCTCGGCGACCCCGGTGGAGGTCAGCCAGGTCACTGACTGCACCCCGAGCCCGCGCAGCCCGTCGGCGACGGCCTCCAGCACGCGGTAGAGCGCGTATGCGCGGCCCGCGACACCGCCGCCGGCGGCCTTGGCAGGGCGGCGCAGCGCGTCCTCGGTGCCCGACACCGTCACGAACAGCTCGGTCCGCACGGAGACCGAGGCGACGTCGCGGTCGATCTCGGTGGTCACCTGCCGGGCCAGTGTGGGGGCGTCGGCGCGCTGGTGGCGCTCGCGCCAGACCGCGTATTCGGTGCCGTCGTCGGGGACGGTGCGCACGAGCAGGGAGATGCGGTCGACGACCTCGCGGTGCCCGAGTCCGACGAGCATCGAGCCGAGGCGGCGGGCGAGCTCGGCGCACTCGTCGTCGGACAGCATCCCGACACCGGAGTGGGTCAATCTCGCGGTGGCGCCCCAGCGTCCCTGGTCGGTGTCGTGGATCAGGCAGATCCGCGAGCCGTGGAACTCCGGGCCGTCGGGGAACTCCAGGCGCGACAGCACGCCGGGCAGGTCGGGCTCGCTGCGGTCACCGGCCAGCCCGGCCGCGGCGCGTGATTGCCAGGGGGACCAGCGCATCAGCACTCCTGTCTGGAACATGATCAGGTCGGCCAGCCAGCGGAACGCGGGGCGGCCGTGGACGGGCACGACGATCAGCACGACGGTGATAGCGGCGAACACACCCCAGCTCAGCGCGGTGGACCACTGGTTGCGTGACATCGCGATCAGCGACGGAGCACATACCGCGATCACCAGGAACGCCTGGACCGGGGTGAGGCCGGCTATCCAGCCCATGCCCTCTTTGAGGTTCAGCCCGCGATACACCCGCGGGCCGTGGGTCTCGGGCATCGCGCTCATCGGTCACCGTCCTGTCGCTCGGGGCGGTCGGGTTCAGGCGCCCACGCCGTCGTGGTCGTGGGGGGTGGGGTCGGGTCCGGGTCGGGTCCGGTGCCCGAGTCCGGGCGTCCCGTTTCGGGGGGTCCGGGGTCGACGACCGGTGGCTCAGGAGCAGGGCTGGGATCAGCACCAGGCCCTCCGTCGGTGGCGGTGGTGTGGCCGGCCTCGATCGGGCCGTGGTCGCCGCCCGCGGCCTGTCCGGACCAGCCCGTGGTCGCCGTCGCCCCGGCGTAGGCGCCGCCCGCGGCCGAGCCGATGTCGCCGCCGCTCGCGGCGGGGGCGGGTCCGGGGTGCCCGACACCGGTCTGGGCCATCTGGGAGGACCCATAGCCGCCGGCGGCGCCCGCGGCGGCCTTGGTGGCCAGGTAGCCGCCCACCACCGCCGCGGCCGCGACACCACCCACCGCGCCGATCCCTGCCGCCGCGCCACCGGCAGCTGCGCCGCCGCCCGCGGCCGATCCACCACCGGCAGCACCCGCACCACCAGCGCTACCGGCACCGGCACCGCCGGCACGGCCTGCGGCCGCGGGAGACGCGGCGGTCGAGCCGCCGAGCTCCCCACCACCCCCAGCCGAGGCGGCACCGTCAGTACTGCCGCCCGAGCGGGCCATGCGGGCGACGTTGATCGACTCGCTGGTGCCGCCATCAGCGCCCGGCGCCGACGAGCCACGCCCACCGCCGCCGGAGCGCAGCGCCATCCCCGCGCCGGTGCCCGGGTCGACGAAGGCCAGCAGCCGGTAGATCACCATCGGGCAGAACAGCGACACCAGCAGCACCGCGGTCCCCGCCAGCAGCCCAGCGACTCCTGTCGCCCTGCCCATGACCGAGACGCCGATGAGTAGCACGAGCGCGAGGGCGGGCTTCATCAGGATCGCGGCGAGGAGCCAGCGCACGCCGCGCCAGAACGACGGGGCGGTGGAGTCGGCGACCAGCATCGCGGCCAGCAGCGGGATCGTCGCGACCAGCACCAGGATCGCGGCCTGGCGGAAGATCATCTGCAGGGCGAAGCCGATCCCGGCCGGGATGACCCCGAACAGCGCGGCGAGGCCGAGGATCATCGACCGGACGTTGTCCTCGGTGTCACCGAGGTCGGGGTTGTCCCCGATCCGGGCGGTGACGGTGTCGTTGGCCAGGGTTGCGCCGAAGGTGCCGTCGCCGCCGAGCTGGGACAGGAAGAACGTGGTCAGCCCGTCCGCGGCGCCGAGCAGGACCGCGACCAGCCCGGAGGTCAGCGCGATCGCCATCCCGAACTGCAGGGGCCCGGTGAACGCCCGGAACATGCCCCGCCCGCCGCGCAGGGCGACCGAGATCAGCTGGTAGAAGAACAGGCCCAGCGCGATCAGGGTGGCCAGCCCGATCAGCGATGACCACAACGACAAGCTCTGCCCATCAGCTCCGGCCGTGGCCGCGTCGACGGCGGTGGCGGGGTTCGGGGAGTTCGGGCGCTGCTCGGTCTTGCCGGTGATCGTGCTCGGGTCGATCCAGGACACCTGGTCGGCCAGCTCGAACCCCGCCCGCAGCACCCAGACCCCGGCGTCCCATACCTTCTGCATCGCGGCGTCGAACGCGGACTGGGCCAGGGAGCCGATCGGGTCGGTCAGTGAGAAGCCGGCGCCGGTGCCGCCTCCGCCTGGGGGCGCGGGCGGGGGCTGCGTCGGTGCCGTCATGTGGGGTGGTGTCATCGCTGGATGTCCCGCCATCCGGCGGCGACGGCTTCGTCGCTGGCCGGCCACGCCGACGGTGCCGGTGCGGCGGTGGGGCCGGAGGCGACCTTCCACTGCTCACCCACACGTCGCATGGGTAGGCAGTTGCCCCACCCTGCGGTGACGACCCGGCCGTTGTAGTCGGCGACGAACTCGCCGAGCACACACGCCACGGTGTAGGTGCCGTCGGAGGTGCTGCCCTTGACCATCGCACTCGTCGGGGTCCACGACATCCGCATGCCGTTGCGCAGGGGCCCGGTCGTGTTGAAGTGCGCGCCACGGCGCAGGTCGACCAGATCGCGGCTGAGCCACGTCTCGCGGGCGGGCAGCGCTCCCGACTCGGCAAGGGAGCCATAGACCTGTGCCCACACCGCCGGGTCACCGCCGGACATCCCGGCCTTCATCAGCTCGGCCAGCTGCGCGACCGCGCCCTCAGGGGTGTCGGGGAACCCGGTCGGAACCAGGGTCGCAACGAACTGCTGAGGCTGGGGGAGCGCGATCGGCGGGCCCGCGGTCCGGGTGGACAGGGCGTGGGGTTGCATCGCCGCGAGGGGGACCTGCAGCATCGGGCGGGCGGCGAGCTCGGCCTCCGCTGCAGGCCCGGACTCCCCGTCACCGGTGCCGATCGGTGCCGGCTGTGCTGGCGCGGCCGCGGACGGATCCTGCCGCTCGGAGAGCATGCCGGTCAGCGACAGGACCAGCGCGAGGACGGTGGCGAGGGCCAGGGCCGTGACCGCGCCGAGGATCAGCACCGCACGGCGACGGCTGCCCGAGCCGGGAGCGCCCGAACGCAGGCCGAGGCGGTGCGGGTTGTGGGGGTCGGTCAGGCGGGCCATCAGCTGGCTCCGGCGGCGAACTGGGTGACCAGGGTGTAGCCGAGGCCGAACAGGACGGCGAGCGCGAGGCTGGACACGATCATGCGGGCTCCGGTGCGTCCGGAGCCGTGGTGGTCCCACATCCGGCCTGCGGTGGAGGCGACGATCCCGCCGAAGAACAGGCCGAGGATGCAGATCCCGGCGATCCAGATGACGTAGCCGACGACGTCCTGGATGGCCTGGGCGCCGGGCGGGATCTTCGGGCCCGGGTTGGGGATGTCCTGGGCCGGCAGCAGGTGAGCCTGGGCCAGCGACTCGCTGATCACGTGGGTGGCAGACATGGCGTGTGCTCCGCAGGGGTGTGATGGGCGGTGGGGTGGGGCGAACGTGGCGGCTGGTGCCGGGGTGGGGGCGCCGGACACAGCGGGGTCAGACCGGTGCGCTTCTCATCGCCGTCTCGGGGAGGGGATGAGCTGCCACGAGGCGAGCAGCGGGCGTAGCGCGTCGACCGCCCGGGCCGGGCTGGGTTCGTCGGTCACCCCGCCGACCTCCCAGGCCGGGACGTGCGGCACGAACAGGGCCTCGTCCAGTAGGGCCGCGACCCGGGGCCCGGCTGCGCCGACCACTCCCGCCGGCCACTTGCGGGCCCCGTTGACCACGAGCTGGTAGATCGGGGTGGCCAGGCGGCGTTGGATCCAGGGGTCGAGGCGGGCGAGGATTTGCTCGGCCTGGCGCAGCGACGGGCGGGTTGCGCGGACCACGAGGATCGGGCGCTGGGTGGGCAGTCCGCGGCGTAGCCAGCCCCCGGCGCCGTAGATCGGGGTCGCGGCGGCTCGCCAGCCGCCGTGACCGAGGTCGACGACGGTGGCGTGTAGCGGGTCGGGTGCGGGGTCGGGTAGCCAGTCCGGGGGTGGGGGCACCATCCCGGGGGTGATGGTCGGCAGCGTTGCGGGGTCGCGGGTCTCCAGCCGGGCCAGCAGCGCGTCGGCGCGCCAGCTGTAGCGCACGGTGAGGTGGTCGTTGATCTGCCGGGTCCAGGGGCCGTCCACCGAGGAGGCTCCGGCGAGCCCGGAGCGTGCGGGGTCGTCGGCGTCGATGAGCAGCGCGCATCGCTGGTCCTGCTGTAGCGCGTCCACGATCGCGGCCGCGACACACGAGGCGCCGGCGCCCGCGGACCCGGCGAGCACGGGGATCAGCGGCCCGAACGCCGCCCAGGACACCGGGCGGGACTCGGGGAATGCCGTGCGGGTGCGGTCCTGGGCGGCGTCGGTGGCCGCGCCGAGCTGCTCGGCGGCCTCGATCGGGTCTGGACCGTGGCCCTGGTCGGCGGCGGCTGCGGCGGAGGTGGTGTCGACGATGGTCTCGGTGTCGACCACGCCCAGCCCGCCCGGCGCGTGGGTGCGCGCGGCGGCGCCGAGGCGCTGGTTGAGCTCGTACGGGCTGCGCGGCGGCGATGCCCCCGGCCTTGCCCAGTGGTGGTGCGGGTCGGCCGCGTTCCGGGGTGAGGTCATCAGCTGGTCCCTCCTCGAGGGGCGGTCCGGGCGAGCGCGGGGTCGGGGGTGGGGGGCTGGTCGGGGAGTTGCGCGGCGGAGTCGGCGGCCTCATAGACCTGGCGGGCGGTGTCGTCGAAGCGCGGGGAGACGAGGGTGGTGTCGTCGCCGCCGGAGACGACGCCGACGACCTGGCCGCGGCCGCGGGTGGCGTCGGGTCCGGTCAGCCACGGCCCGCCGGAGGCGCCCTCGGTCATGTCGCAGGTCAGGGACAGCACCTGCCCCGGTGGCCGGTCGGGCCGGTCGAAGGACTGCGCGGCGGCGTCGCCGTCGCAGCCGCGCAGCGACTGGCCGTCATAGATGCCGGTGGCGGGGTAGCCGAGCGCGGCGACCGGCAGCTGACTGTCGGGGGTGGTGAAGCGGATGCCTTGGGCACCGAGGGCCTGCTCAGGCAGGACCCCGTCGCGGGGGAGCAGGGTCACGAACGCGAAGTCGGTCGGAGCGGCGACGTCTTCGATGGGGGAGTTGGCCTGCTGCCAGGCCGGGGGGACATAGGCGGTGTCGACCGTCCATCGCCCGAGCGGTTCCTCACCGGCGGCGTAGCCGGGGATGAAGAACGCGCCGTCGACCCGCCAGGCGCCGCCGAGCCATACGCAGTGGGCCGCGGTGGCCAGCAACCTGCGCGACCGGGATGCGACGACCGCAGCGGAGCACTGGTGGCGGCCACCGTCGACGACCAGCACTCCGACCGAGGTCGCCGACAGCCCGCCCACCACCGGTCCGGCCTGGCCCTGCACCGGCGGCTGCGCTGTCGAACCGGACGGTGCAGTGGGTGTCCTCGGGTCGGCCGACCCCCACGGTGCGGCCGACCCGAGTCCCACCACCCGAGCGCCCTGCGGGGCGTCGGAGGTCCACGTCGCCAGCGCGACGGCGGCGGTGACCGTCGCGGCGATCGCCACGGTCATCACTGCGGTCGTCTGCGCTGTGCGCCACCTGCTGCTGGTCATGGGTCAGGCCAGGCCGAGCTTCTTCGAGCACGCCGGCCAGGCCGAGTAGCCGTCGCGGTCGGCGCGGACCTTCTCCGCGATCGCGATCTGCTGCTCGCGGCTGGCCTCGTGCGCCGAGCCGGTGCCGCCGTAGGCGGCCCAGGTGGCCTGGTCGAACTGCAGCCCGCCGGAGTAGCCGTTACCGGTGTCGATCGCCCAGTCACCGCCGGATTCGCACTGCGCGAGCCGGTCCCAGGTCGCCGCACGGGCGCCCTCGCCTGCGGTGTCGTCCGCGGCCGCTGCCTGGGCCTTCTCCGGGTCGCGTGGCTGTTCCCCGTCCGCTGAGGCGGCATTGCCGGCCTGGTCCTGCCTACCCGGGGGTGTACCGGCGCCGTCAGCGCCGCCACCGGCCGCACCGTTACCGCTGCTGGCGCCGTCGCCGGACGACGTCGTGTCGTCCTGGCCCTGGCTGCCCTGCGGCTGAGCAGCGTCGGTGCTGCCGGTGCTGCCGGTGCCGCTGCCAGTGCCGCTGCCGGTGGCGCCGGGGCGCTGGATGGGGTCCCCGGCCTGGGGCTGCTGCGCCGCGCCCGAGCCCTTCTGCGACCCGCCGGAACCAGTCCCGGTGCTGTCCCCGCCACCGGTGGAGGGCTGCTCCGCGCCGTCCGAGCTGCCCTGCCCCGCGCCCTGCTCATCGGGCTCGGCTGAGCCGCTGTCCGCGGTGGCACTAGGGGAGCTGCCGGTCTCGTTCTGCGAGCCGATCCCCGCAGCGTCGAGCTTCTCGGCCAGCTGCTCGGCCAGGGGGTCGGCGTCGGCCGCCTGGTGCACCTGCTCGGCCAGCTTCTCCGCGCCCGCCTCCCAGGCGTCGCCGGCGCTGCCGGTCCCTGCGGACTCGGTCGAGGGCTCCTGCGCCGATCCTGAGCCGGTCCCGCTCCCCCCGGGGTCGTTGGAACCCGAGCCGGTGGAGGAGTCAGAGCTGCTGGACGACTCGCTGTCGGACGAGCCGCCGCTGGGCGTCTCCGACGGCGTCGACGACGTCGAGTCCCGGTCCGAGCCAGACTCCGACGAGTCCGGGCCGGACAAGTGGGGCGAGCCCCCGCCCTGGTCGGTGAGGTCGCCGAGCTGGTCGAGCTTGTCCAAGTCCGCGGGGTCTGCGCCGAGCTTCTCCAGCTTGTCGCGGTCCAGCGAACCCAGGACCGAGGTCCGCAGGTCTCCTGCGCCGGGATCAGGGCTGGCGCCCAGGGCCTGCATCAGCTCCCCGACCAGCTGGATCGCGACGCGGGCCTTCTCCAGATCCTGAGCGGACCCGCCGCCACTGCTGCTGTTGCTCGACGTCGAGCTGGAGGAGCCACCCGACTCCGAGTCGGCCGAGCCGACCCCGGAGGTGTCGTCGGGGGTGGCGGGAGTGTCGTCAGAGCTGCTGTCGGAAGAGTCCGTGCTCGGTTCGGTCGAGGCCTCGGGGCTGCTGCTGGTCGTGTCGTCGGTGCTGTCGTCACTGTTGTTGTCGGAGTCGCCGGCCGGGGGGTCCTCGGAGCTGGTCGAGCTGCCGGTGTCGGGCTGGGCAGCGGCGTCGTCGTCCGGGGACGTGCTGGGGGGCTCGGGGGTCGGTGTCGGTTCGGCAGCGGAGGATGTCGGTGCTGCCGGGGCCGTCGGAGCCGGGGCCGGGGCCGGCTTCTGCGGTGCCGGCCGTGCTGCTGGTGCTGCCGGCGCTGCTGCGGCCGGGGCGGTGGTGGCTTCGGCGTGGCTGAGGCAGGTCTCGGGCAGCGGGGGCTCGGCCTGACGGCGCGGGTTCGGCGCAGCCGGGCCCGAGGCGCTCGTCGAGCTGTCCGCGGCGGGCTTCGGGGCGGTGACGTTCTTGACCGCTTCGCCGGCGCCGGTGACGGCGTCGACGGCCCCGTCGGCGGCCCCGCCGAGGGTCTGGCCGAGCTCACCGATCGGGCCGGGCTCGGGCGGCGGGGGCTGCTTGGGCAGCATGTCGGCCGGGGTCGGGCCCAGACCTGCCCGGGCCAGGCGGGCCGCGACCTGGCGAAGGTGCGGGTCGGCAGTCGCGCTGCTGCTGCCCAGGGCGTTGAGCTGGTCGGAGACATCGACGGCCTTCTGCCGCCAGCCCGCGGGCTGGGTCGCCGGGGTGAAGCCGAGCCCGGCGATCTCACGGGCCAGGCCCTGGGCGCGGGTGTCGTTGCTGACCGCGAGGTCGGCGAGCAGCGCGCGGGTCTGGGACCGGGTCTCTCGGGCGGCCGCGAGGGTGTGGGCAGCCTTACCCTGGTTGCAGCCCAGCGCGGTCAGACCGAGCTCGGCCGGCAGCGGGCTCAGCGAGAACGCGGTGACTCCGACCAGAGCACCGGCGGTCAGCATCGCGACCGCAGCACGTCGGGCGGCGGGGCCGCGGTGAGAAGGGGGCAGGTGCTCGGCCCACGAGGGCTGTCGCTTGCGATTCAGAGGCATGTCCAGGTCTCCGTCATGTGATCGGCGGGGCTGTCTCACAACCGGGTCGGTTCAGGTCAGTCGCTGATCAGCCGCCTCCGCGCGATCCACCGCTGCGGGAGTCGCCGCTGTCCTGGCTTCCACCTCGGCCGCGGTCCCGATCACCGCTCCCAGAGCCACCGGACCCACCAGAGCCGTTGCCGCCCACTGACAGGTCGGCGCCGGCGTCGACGCCGTCCTCACCCGCAGAGACGTCGACCCCGGCGCCCACCTCGTTGCCGCTGCCGCCGGTGAGCTCGTACTGGCGGACCCAGTCGACGTGCATCGCTGCGCCGCCTGAGGCGTCGCCGCCGAAGTAGTCGAGCTGGATGGTCAGGTGCATCGGCCCGGGCGGATTGTGGGACTTGTCGTCGTCGGTGAACCACGGCTTGCCGTCGACGAGGTAGGTGATCTTGTCGGGGGTCCACTCGACGGCGAAGGCGTGCCACTCGGTGGCGTCGATCTCGACCGAGCCCTGGGTCTGGGAGTTGTCCGAGCCGTAGTGCAGGAAGCCCTCGACCTTCTGCCGGGTCCCGTCGGAGATCTCCATGAAGTCGACCTCGCCGCCCTCGGGCCAGTTCTCCGCGGTCGGCCAGAGGAGGAAGAGGGTGTGCAGGCTCGACGCAGCGGGAGCGGGGGACTGGGCGCAGCCCTCCCAGCGGCCGTACTGCTGGCTGTTGGGCGACCAGGCCATTCCGCCGGCGTCGCCGTTCTCCGACCCGGTGATGGTCAGCTGCCCGTTCGACACCGAGATCGCGTCGGGGGTACGTCGTCCGTTGCCGCCATGGCCGGGGCCGTCGTACATGTTCCAGTCCCCGGAGACCGAGCTCCCCTCGAACTCGTCGGCGACCTTCGGCTTGCCCCAGCCGAGCGTGGCCGCTGCGGTCGTCTTGCACTGACCGCCTGCACCGCCCGATCCGGAGCCGCTGCCCGATCCGGAGCCGCTGCCGGATCCCGAGCCGCCGCCGGTCCCGGAGCCATTCCCGGATCCGGGGGGAGTGCCTGTGCCACCGCCGTCGTCCCCGGCCTCGCCGGCCCCGCCGGAGCCGTTCCCGCCCGAGGCCGACCCGCCAGAGTCCCCGGCACCGGGCTCATAGCACTCGGCCGGGATGAACCCGGGCTTGTTCGCGCCCACGTCGAGCAGTGCGCGGCGCAGCTTCTCCGCACGCGGGGACGTGTCCCCGGTGAGCTCGGCGAGCACGTGCACCGCGGTGATCCGCCATCCACACTCGACGCCGCCCTCCGGCGCCGCGGCGGGCACGAGCCCTGAGGCGGTGAGGGTGGTGGTAAGCGCCAGCGCGGCGCCCACCAGCAGGTGCGGACTGATCACCGGGGGCCACCGGTGCCGCGGAATCCGTGGCTGGCCAGTCCCTGGGTGCGGCGGCCCTGGAAGCCCTCGGCGACGGTGGCGGCGAGCTCGAGCGCGGCGTCGCGCGCGGCGGGGGTGAGGGCGTCGAAGTCGATGATGCCGCCGGCCTGCAGGTGCGGGTCCGGGGGAAGGACGATCACCGCGCGGCAGCGTTCGGCGAAGAAGTCGCGGATGACGCGGTCGTCGATGTCGGGGCTGTGGCGGTCGTAGGACAGCACCACGACCGCGTCCTCGGTGAGGTGGCGGTATCCGTTGGCGGCGAGCCAGCGGAAGGTGCGAGCGGCGCGGGAGGCGCCGTCGTTGGTCGGGGCGCCGACGATGACCAGCGAGTCGGCGTGGCGCAGGCTGCCCTGCATCGCCGAGTGCACGATTCCGGTTCCGGAGTCGGTGATGATCGCGTTGTAGTAGCGGGCCAGCAGCCGCAGCGCGGCCTCGTAGTCGGCCGCGGAGAACGTCTCCGACAGCTCCGGTTCCTGTTCGCTGGTGAGGACCTGCAGGCGCCCGGCGAGATGGGTGTAACCGGCCAGGTCGGTGTGGGCGCGGATCTCGTCCAGGGCGTAGAGCAGGTCGCGCACGGTGGTCTTCGCAGCCAGGGTCTCGCCGACGAGGCGGTCGCCGAGGGTGCCGGCGTCGGGATTGGCGTCCATAGCGATGACCCGGTCCCCGCGGTACTCGGCGAGCGCGAGCCCGAGCAGCGCGGACACGGTGGTCTTGCCGATCCCGCCCTTGATCGAGCCGACGACGACGCTGTGCGGGCCGGGCAGCGGGGTGCGGATCTTCTGGAGCTGGTCGCGCAGCCGGGCCTCGGCCTCGGACAGTCCGGGGTTCCAGCGGCCGCCGGTCAGCTGGTAGGCGACGTGGCGCCATCCCTGCTGCGGACGGGCCCGCCGTTCGCGGACCACGCCCGACAGCACGCCGGTCTGCTCGTCCCACGCCGGGCGGAACGCCTGCGGATCCTCCGAGGGACCCGCACCCTGATGAGCGGGGAGGGACGCGGGGGCCGCCGGCGACGGCGCCGCCGCCGGCGCAGACGGTGGCGCCGGCCGGGCCGCTTCGGCAGCGGGCGCCGCGTCCGTCAGCGGTGGCTCGTCGCGGAAGCGCTCCGGCGCAGGCGCGGGGCGGGACGGCGGGGTGGTTGGCGAGGTGGTCGCCGCGCTCGCCTGCGTGGCCGGGGGCTTGGTCGCGGGGACCTGGGCCCCGTCGTATCCGGTGGCCGGGGCGGCCCACGCCGCGCCCGCGTCCAGCCAGGACGGGGCGGCAGGGGTGTTGTTGGTGCCGTTCGGTGAGGACGTGGGGGAGGACATCAGCAGCTACCTCGTGGTGGGGGTCAGGAGGAATCGGTGGGGCGCAGGTGCGGGTCGACGACCAGGTGGCCGTCGTCGTCGCGGGTGATCGGGACCGTCATCCGGACCCAGTTCGCCTCGACCGCCGTCCACGCCGGGTCCGCCTCGGGCGGGGCGCACGACGGGCCGAGCAGCCCGGGCACCTCCGCCTCTGCGGACCCGGCGTGGCGCGGGGTCTCGGGCGGCGGGCAGGCGCGCGCGTACGTGGTGATCCGCACGATCACCTCGACGAACACCACCGTGTCGCTGGGCCGGTAGAGCCGGCCCGGCAGTGGTGAGTCGGCGCGCTGCCTGCCCGCCCCCGACCACCCCCAGGTGCACGCCTGGGGGGCAGCGAGCAGAGGCCGCAACACCTCTGCCCGACGACTCGGGTCGTCCTCATCAAAGGACTGGAAATCAGTGGCGAACCGCCCGGCGAAGCTGGCCGCCTCCAGGTCCGAGATCGGCTCCAGCGACCGCACCGAACGGAAGAAGGAGTCCTGACCAGCGGTGTAGCGCGTCACGGCTGTCTCGGCTGCTGTGGCCCGACCACGGCAAGGTGGGACGACCTGCTCACGGGGGAGATCGGCGTTGAGTCGCACCTGGGGCCGCGCGAGCGCACCGGCGAGTCCAGGAACGGTGGCATCGCTGTCGCCGTTGCGGGACTGCTCAGCAGGCGGGGGCTCCATCTCCTTCTCTCGCGCCGGCGCGTCCTCGTCGAGGTCACCGACGGCAGCCGGAGCGAGAGCGGTCCGCGCGGGCTCGTGCTCGTGAGCGCGCGGCGGGGGTCTGAACAGAGCAGGAGCAGGCGCGCGGACCGCCTCGTCGCTGTCGTGACTCTCAGACTTGTTCCGCTCGTCGAGGGCGGTGCTCGATGACCGGCCGACGGGGGCAGCGCTTCCGTCGGAGCCCAAACCGGGGGCGGTACGCCACGGCGCGCTGGAGGACGGTGCGGGACGGGACCGGATCGGCATCACGCCCACCGCCCTGCGCGGTGCCGTCGAGACGTAGGCGCCATGACAAACACTCCCTCCATAAAACTAGATCTGATAGATTCACGCATCTTGAATACAAGACGACGGGACGTCACTATCCGCGCAGAGCGACGGCTGGTCAACCGATCGTGTGCGAGACCCGGGTCCCTAACCCGCGGGTGGGCACCCCGGCTGGGATCTGGCGCTGGGCGCAGCTAGCGTCACAGCGCCTCGTGCCACACCCACGGAGGCGGCGTGTTCGTACGGAGGTGACTGGTGCCAGACGAGCCTCGCCTCAGCGGCGCGCCGCGGACGCTGGCCGAGAAGCTGAACCACCTCGCTCGCCCGCCCGGTAGCACCCGCGCTCTCTACCTCGACGAAATCGTCGAGGGGATCGAAGCTACGGGCGGACAGGTCTCGCGCGCCACGCTGAACACGATGATGCGAGGACGCAATACCAACCCACGCCGCAGCACCATCGAAGCCCTGGCCACCTACTTCAAGGTCTCGGTCTCCTACCTGCTCGACGACCCCCATCCCGCCCTCACCGACAACGAACACGAGCTGCTCGCCAAGCTGCGTGACCCCGACCTCGCCGCACTGATCAGCGGCATCAGCGAGCTGCGCCCCGAGACTCGCCGGTCCCTCGCCCGGATCGTCGACGACCTGCGGCAGATGCAGAACAGCGAACAGGCTCACCGCTCCTCCTGAACGGCCGCGACGCGTTGCATCGCCTGATGGGCGACGATCGCCAGGTCGAGTGCCTCCGCGGCGACAGTCAGCCACCGTTGCGTGCTCTCGTCCCTAGGCTCGGCGGTATCGGTCGCATCGACCGCCTGCTGGACTGAGGTCAGCGCGTGGATGGCTGCGCTGGACAGCACTGTCAGCTCACTCTCTAACCTGTTGATCAGCTGGGCCATGCCTCCGTTCTGCTCTAGGGCCGGCCGAGCGACAGGAGATGCCAGTCCGAGAGGAGACTCGCGGCGCGGGGGGTCAAGGTGCCGTGGCGCAGGACTTTGCGATCGATGCGACGGTGCGCGGTGCTCTCGCCGACGCCCGGTATCCCGGGCCTCGGCACCTCGCGCTTCGTCAGCGGGCGCGGCCGCACCCGCAGGAAGCGCCGCGGCGGTCGACCCGGCGCCTTGCTCCCATTCGCTGGCGTGCAGGGGAACGGGCAGGGCCTCGTCCGGCATCGTGCACCTCGTCTCGGGCTCGGTCAGGATCGGAAAACTCCCGCAGGTCGGTGCGATGGTCAGGCAGAACTCAGCATGTAGGTGAAGATCGATTCGTGTGAGCGAAGGATGTCTGACGAGCGTGGTGTCGAGTCCATGCAAACGGCCTGGCGGAGCTGACTTCGGTGCGCCCTGAACCTGCTTTGGTGCTGGAGATGCACCGCATCTGAGCAGCAGCGATGATGACAGCGCCGCTGCCGGTGAAGCGAGGTCAGAGAGCAGCACCTGTCATGCATATCAGCGAAGCATCGTTGCGGCAAGATTCGCTAGCACGCGGAGCGATGAGCGTCCGAGGCGACGATGACTCTGGCGGGTGACGTCTCACCGGCTACGCTGCGCAGCAGGCCAGAGGAGAAGGGGGGACGCGGATGTCCGAGTCTCACGAGGAGAGTCCTGCGCTCGGTTCGTTGGCTGAACGCATCAACTACCTGTTCGCGTCGATAGCACCTGAGCATGGCGACCGCCCGGAGTACACCGGGAAAGAGGTGATCAGCTGGCTGCGCCAGCGAGGATACGAACTTTCAGCATCGCATCTTTCGGAGTTGCGACGTGGCATCAAGACGAACCCCACCATGCGGGTTATCGATGGTTTGGCGCGATTCTTTGCAGTCCGAGTCGGCTTCTTACACGGCGATCCCGACGCTGTCCGTGACGTCATGGCCGAAATTCGCCTACGGCGTGCCCTCCGTGAGGCACAGGTGACAGACATCGCGGCAAGGGTCGCTGGTCTGGACCCTGAGCAACGCCACGCGGTCGCAAATTTTATCACTCAGATCGTGTACGAGCAGACCACGGGAAAAGACGGAAATCCGCCCGGCCGAAGCACTCCCGATAAGTAAGGAGATATCGAATCTAGTGGCCGCCTGTACGTCGGGATGATACTGGGATGACCGCCCGAACGGCACCTTCGGGAGAAGAGCCGGATGGTGTCGAGACCCGTTTGCGCCGATTACTCGCACTGGTTCGCGTACCCACGGAGGGCGATGGTCCACCGTGTTGGGTCACGCTCGGCTCACACCTCACCGCCTGCCTTAGCGCTGGCAAAGAACTGCATGACGCGGAGCGCATTTTATCGTCGCTCCTCAGTTCAGAGACGGTGAACGTGACACCATCCGAACATGAGCTAGATGTGGTGCTGCGCTATCTCGGCGAACCTGCGAGCTATTTTGATTTGACACAGCCCCGGTTTGAGTCCGAGGCTCACCTACTGCTGGCGCAGCTGGACAAGATGGGCGTTTCTGCGTTTCGTATGTGTAGAGCATATATGCGTGAGTTCGACCGGGTCGCCGCGCTGGAACTCCTCGTCGACGTGACAAGCAGCGTCGCCCCGCGCGCCCACGAAATCGGGTCGGAGCGCTAAGATCACGCATCAGGCGTAGCAGGACGGCTGGACGGGGACAGGAACTCGATGAACGAGCGTCAACTCCGTAGCAAGGCGCGGGAGCTCCTGCGCGACTTGGGGTATCGCCGTACCCCTCCGCCCGCCGAGCTGTGTGCGCGTCTGTCGAGCCGTGTCGGTCACCCGATCGAGTTGGTCGGCAGGAGCCTTCCTTCCGTCCGGTCATTCGGCTGCGTTATACCGTTTCCGGATAAGTATCTCATTACATACCTTACTGATCTGTCGGAAGAACGTCAGAACTACACGATCTACCACGAGATCGCGCACATTCTGCTTGGCCATCTCGTCGTTGGCGCGACCGACACGCCACTGCTGTGCGGATCTCTCCTAGTCAATCAGGACGATGGCCCAGTTGGGTCGCACTACGGTCAGCGATCTGAATGGGAAGCCGAGACGCTCGGCGCGTTTTTGTCGAGCTGGTCGAAGCTACCCATCCGCGCGGCGTGGGACGACCTAGGGCGAACAGGTGGAGCTCTAGGTCGAGCTCTCGGCGGACAGGGAGTGTGAGGGAGGTGTCGTACTTTCTGGCAGTGGCATGCGGAGTCGTGTTCGTGTGGAGACTTATTCATGCATTGAGAGCACCCCGCTCACCAGATCCCTGGGTGTCCGTCCTTTTCAGCGCAGGCCTCGGCGTGATGGTTCTACTCAACCGTCCGGATTTCTCTAATTGGGTTGACGAAGTACTAGGATCTCACGTAGCTGGCATTGTGCGCAATCTTGTGATCGTCGGCGCTTTTGCGTCGATGCAGCTGTTCTACCTTCGCAACATCGCCGAATACAGGCCGCGACAGCGCCGGTACGTCGAAATTGTGGCGCTAACTGCTACGGTGCTGGTCATCCTGATCGTGCCGATGTTTGTCATGGCGCCGTTCGAGCTGAGCTTCACGAGTCGTGATATCCAGGACCCGGCGGTTCTGGTGTTCTTCGTGTCGGTAAGTGTGTACCTCGTGTACGCCTGCATTACGCAGGTATTTTGGGCTTCCCGGGACAGCGTTAGCCTCTACAAGGAACGAGCTTGGGACCTCCTTGTTGTTGCAGTTTCACTCGCCGTCGGCTGCGTTGTCTACCTCATCCTGCTGGGTGCGCGCGTTTCGTACTATGCGCAAGTCCTGTTTGGCTCCGGCTCTGTGTCTATCAACATGTGGTCCGGAGGCTTGGTTGCGATCCGGGTCTCCGTGTTGGCAATGCTCCTAGCGGTGTTCTACCCCGGCGCCGTCGCCGACTTAAGGCTACTTCTGCACCGTGGAGCGCAGATGTACTCCTATGTGCGGCTCGCGCCTCTAGACCGAGTCGTTCGATCGCTCTACCCAGAACTGGTTCGGCCAGATGCACCCGTCGGCAGTCGAGGAACCAGCGAAACGCGAGGACGTGCTTGGATTTTCCCGTCTCGACTTTCATGTGAGCTGCGTGAGCAGCGCTGCAGCGATGGGTACGCGCGACTTTACAACGTTTTCGCTGGCTTCACCGCAGATGGTCGCGACGATGTGACGGTCGTTGTCGATCAGTTCGGGAAGATGCCTAGTGATCTGCCTGAGAGGGCACGGACTGGCGCGACCAGGCCCCTTATGGAGGTGTCGGGCTGGCTTCAGAGGGGCCATGTTCCACAGGTGCTATCCAATCAGTCAGTATAGAGCGAGGAACCAGTAAGGTGAGTGCCAAGATGGCGCAAATTTTGGTAGCGGATCGGCTCATCTCGCGAGGGCGAGAGCATTTCGGAGTTGGGGATGCGGTGCGTGTCTCGCAGGGGCGGATCGACGCGATCGGCAGCGCGAACGAGCTCATCGCTGCAGATCCCGAGGCGACCGTCTCGCGTTTTGCTGGGCACAGCATTATGCCCGGGCTCATCAACAGCCATGTCCATCTCGGTGGCGATTGCAGCAAGTCGTCGTTCGACACGTTGTGCTCTGGCGCGCCCGACGACGTACGAGCCCTGATCCGAACCAACGCACGGAGCTGCCTGCGAGCCGGCTGCACCACAGTCCGAGACCTCGGTGACGCCGGTGGATACGTAGCGAGGTTCCGAGACTCGACTGCAGACGCTGACCGCGTGCGACCTACGGTGCTCTCCGCGGGGACCCCGATCACGATCACAGGTGGACACTGCTGGTATCTAGGCGGGATCGCAGACTCGGCGGCGGAGATTCGGTCTGCAATCGACCGTTCAGCCGACGATGTAGACCTAATCAAGATCATGGCGGGTGGGGGGTATGTGACGTCAGAGGGGCCTACCCCGTTCGACGCACAATACTCCACTGAGCTAATTGGGGTCGCCGTTGAGCATGCTTCCCGATACGGGCTGCGAGTGGCGGCTCACGCTCACGGTACCGAGCCGATCGTTCGGTGCATTGATGCAGGTGTATCTACCATCGAGCATTGCGGATGGCGGTCGGGCCCCGGTCAGAGAGACCAGAATGAAGCGGCCGTTCGAAAGATGGCTCAGCAGAAAACGGTCGCTGGCGACACGACTCCGGCCGTTTGGCGCGACATTGCCAAGTACGTCACAACTCCAGAGTACAAGTTCGGCAGTCAGCTCACCTGGATGGCGGAGAATGATGTTCGAATTCTGATTGGAACAGACTCGGGAGTGCCCGGGACCAAGTTTGACCAGCTTAAACTGAGCATGGAGCTATATGAAGAGCTGGGCTTCGCTCGTGGCGATATCATCGACATGGTCACAACGGGAGCTGCCGAAGCTCTCGGAATCGGTCACAAGACAGGGGACCTCAGAGTCGGGTTGGCGGCCGATCTGCTGATCGTGGCCGGCAACCCGCTCAACGACCTCAATTGCTTACATCGGCCTCATCGGGTTATCGTTCAGGGTGTTGTGTACTCGCAGCACGATCTTGGTGACGAGCAGAGCTAGAGGTCGAGCGTGGCGTTCTTGACACCCCTCATCCGGCTGTGGGGCTCGCGGCCTGCGGCCCCGGGGCTCAGTAGTTCGGTCGCCGTTCCGGGCTTGGTGGACTCGCGGCTCCCACAGCGAAGTACTCGTTGACCAGCAGCGGAGCCGTCGACGCGGTAACGGCCTTGTCCTGGCCGGTACGACCGTCGAGCACCAGCGGCCCGGCGTCGGTGTAGCCGTAGATCATCCCGTGCCAGGCCGCGGTGACCGTCGGGATGGCCCGTCCGGAGTCGCGGGTGATCCGCCACAGCTCGGTGCCGTCGTCGTCGAAGGCGAGAACGGCGTCGGTTCCGGTGTAGGGGGCCAGCGAGCAGATCGTCAGGTCCTGCTCGTCGGAGCGGCAGGACCAGCCCGGTTGCCCGTTGAGCGGGCTGTCGGCTGGGCGGCCCGTGGCGGTGTCGATGACCTGGCTGCCGCCCCAGGCGTTCTCCACCGTGCGCAGGTTCACCAGCGCCTGCGACGCCCCGACCGGCCAGACGGTGCTGCCGGCGACCCCAGCCCAGCGGGGGCGGCCGTCGGCCAGAGCCAGGCCGCGTAGTTCGTTCTTCGCGAGGTCACGGAACCTGACCACGACGGTGTCGTCGGTGAGCAGCTGCGCGGCGACGTCGGGAACCGACCACACCAGCCTGCCCGAGGTCAGGTCGACCGCGGCGGTGAGCGCGGTGTCGGTGGCCGCGGCGCTGACGATCGCGGTCGTGCCGACCACGCCGGCGACGTAGACGGTGAACCCGGTGAGCGAGGCCTCGAGCCAGGTGTCGGGAAGCGGCACGGTGGTCGTGGTGAGGGTCTGGGCGGTCTGTGGGTCGGCCGAGACCAGCTCGATGCCCCGCCGCGCCGGGGTGGTGCCCTGGCCGGGTTGTTCGACTGGCCACGCGGCGAGCACGCGTCGCCCGGCGGGCAGATCGGCGAGCACCGGGGCGCGCAGGACGTCCGGGGCGCCGATCGCGGTCGGGCGGGACACATCGAGCCCCGCGAACAAGGGCGACCGGGGGAGACCACCGGTGAGCATGTCGCCGGTGGTGAGGTCGGTGCGGGTCAGGCCGCCCTCTGCCAGCGACCAGCCGTGGATGCCGTCGAGGACCTGCGGGACGGGGATGGCGGTGTCGCGGCCAAGGGTGAGCTCGGGTGGCCCGAACGCGGTCGGCGGGTCGAACGCCTGCCTGATGAGAGGTGGGACCGCCGCACGGCCGGGATCGGCGGGGGCGCCGCGGTGCAGCCCGCCAGCACGGCCGCGACCACGAGCGCCACCGCCGCGGCGCTGCGACGTCGCGGTGGTCTAGCGGGTGAACAGGTCGCTGCCGAGGTAGATGTCCCAGTCGGCGTCTTCAAGGCCGTGCCCCCCGGATCGCAGGTGATAGCTCATGCCCGGCCCGCGGAAGCCCTCGCCGGTGGCCGGTGGCCAGCTGGTCGAGGACAGCCCGGTGTCACCGAGACCGTAGAGCTCGTAGACCGGGGCGGCACCGAGATAGGACAGGAACTCGCCCTGGGGGTCGGCGTTGCCGTCCTCCGCGGCCGAGGCGACCACGACCCGGCCGGGCGCGATCAGCGCGAGCAGCTCGTTCTGGTCCACCGGCAGAGCGTCGGCGTTGCTGTCGTAGCGCTTGTAGGTCTCAGGGAACCAGTGCGGGAACTGGGAGTTGATCGCCGAGATCGACTCCCCCGCCGAGTCGCGGCGGGCGAGCTTCGCCCCGGTGGAGCCGGAGTTGTTGGAGATGACCACCGGGAACCGCGGGTCCTGGGCGCCGGCCCACAGCGCGGCCTTCCCACCCCGGGAGTGCCCGATCACCGCGACCTTGCTCGGGTCGATGTCCGGATCGGTCTGCAGGTAGTCCATCGCCCTGCTCGCGCCCCACGCCCACGCGCTGATCGTGCGCCCGGCGTCGGCGGGCAGGTCCTGCCCGGCCGGGTAGAAGGCGTCGATCACGCCGTTGCGGTAGGAACTCGCGTCGTCGGGGGCGATCTCCTCGGCGTTGACCGCGGCCAGGGCGTACCCGGCGCCGGTGATCGTCGCCGCGGGCGCGTAGCCGCCCGAGCCGGGATCGTCCCCGACCGAGCCGCGGTGGTCGATCAGCAGGAACGTGCCCTTAGGCGTGCCCGACGAGGGGGTGAACAGCCGCAGCGTGAAACTCGCGTCGCCCTCCGGGCCGGTCACCGTGATGGTGATCTTCTTCGCTGAGCCGCCCCCTCCGCCGGCCTCGGAGAACGTCGTTTTCGTCGGCGCGGGCAGCGACGTGCCGTAGACGTTCTCCTCGAACGCCGCCAGCAGCTCCGGGCGCTGCTGCTCCCAGGCCCGCGCACTGGTGATCCGCTCACCGGAGTCCGACATCAGCGGATCCGGGGCACCCAGGTCATCAAGCGGACCCGCCACTCGGGCCACTGCCGCCGCGGACACCGGACGGCTCTCGCCGTTGATCCCCGCGGTGCGGGTCACCATCGAGCCGGTCGTCTCTGCGGGCAGCGCGGCCGCGACGACCGCGAGAGCCCCCACCAGAACACCGATCGACGACACTCGGCGCCGCCGCCCGTAAGCAGGCATCATCTGCATCCATTCTTCGGTACAGAGAAGGCTAGTCGATCCATTTTTGTAGATCTACTGTTCGGCGACATGAGCCCCGACGAGACGACGCAGCGGCGGACCCGTCCCGCGGCAGGTCTACGGTCCGCGAGATGAACTACGCCCCCGACGAACAGGACGCGCTCATCGCGGACGCCCTGGCTCTCGGAGGCGATGCCTTCGTTGCCGAACTCCACCAGCAGGCCGGCGAGCAGACCGCCGAGCTCGTCCCGTGGGACGGGCACGGGACCGAACTGCCCGGCTACCGCACGGTGTGGCTGATCATCGCCCGCCGCCTGATCGACGAGCGCCGCGCCGCGCTCGCACTTCTCCCGCTGCGGCCACACCAGCCTGACCTCGACCCCGAACCGCGCGTTCCGGGGCGGGTACCGGCGAACCTCGCGACATCGGCGGGATTCCAGTGGCTGGGCGACGGCCTGCTCAGCGCTGCTGACGAGCTCGACGAGCAACAGCTGCGCGACTACGTCCGCGCACTCGCCCGCCACCTGCACGAACTCGCCCGGACCGCGGAGACCCGGACGGACGCGGGCGACCACATCTGATCTCGCGTCTGCTCACCGTCAGGGGCTTTCGGGTCCTGGACTGCGAGGCGAGATCGAGGAGTAAGTGGGGTGATGCTCATGTTTGGCCGGTAGAGGCAGACTCGTTGCGTGAGCGACCCCGCGGATGACCCGGCCGACGGCGACACCCGGAGCTGGGCCGCAGATGCCGGAGACCAGGCGGCAGAGGTTCTCGGTGGCGCTGGTGAGCTGGCGACGTTGAAGGAGTTCCTGGGGTACATGCGGGACGGAGTGATCCGGAAGGCACTGGATGTCTCCGACGATGCGGGCGGCCGGGCCGGGGTTCCCTCTGGAACCAGCATTGCCTGGATCGTCACTCACCTCGCAGCGTCTGAGCGGTTCTGGTTCTGCGGCCTGACCGTCGACGATTGGGCGGCGGTGTCGGCGCCCCCAGCGGGGCGTCCGATCAGCGCCATGATCGCCGACTACCGGAACGCCATCACCGAAGCCGAGACGATCCTCGACTGCTGGGACGACCTCGACCGGGTGCAGGTGCGGCCGCCGGGCGGTGAGCTCAGAGCCACAGCGCGCTGGATCCTGCAGCACATGATCACCGAGACCGCCCGCCACGCCGGCCACGCCGACATCCTGCGCGAACAGATCGACGGTTCCGTCGGTCGATAGCGACGGCCGGCATACCTCGAGCTGGCGCGAGCTCGGACCGGCGCGGCGGTGCTGGGTGTCAGCATCCTTGCGCATCGGGGAACTGCAGGCAGAGTGGAAGCTGATCCGCGCGAAACGGTGAACCCTCATGAAGGGGGACGGATGTACGAGAGAATCGCGGCCGCCGAGCGAGGCGAGAACCCGACGGTCATGATCCGTATGTCGACGGGCTGGGCGGTCATCGGAGACACGCAGCACCTTCCCGGCTACAGCCTGTTGCTCTATGCAGGCACGGCCAATCATCTCAGTGATCTCGACAGGGTCGAACGCGCCGATTTCCCGATGGACATGTCCATCCTCGGTGAGGCCGTGGCGAACGTGTGCCAGCGGTTCGACAGTGGATACCGAAGAATCAACTACGAGATACTCGGAAACTCATTCGAGCATCTTCACGCACACGTGCATCCACGTTACGAGTGGGAGCCTCCCGCGCATCGCCACAGCCCGGTCTGGACCTACCCCGACCGCAAGTCACCCCGCTACGCACTGTCAGATCGTTACCATCTTCTGCGCGAGGCGATGACCGCCGAGCTCCAGCAACTCGTCCATCTCACCTCGGTGGGGGAACGGTCGGACTCCCCGGTGTGAACCTCTGCTCAGGACGGATCGCGCTGTTCGGGATCGGACAGATCCGGTGCCGGAGCCAGCGGACCGGGCGGGTCATCGCCGGGGCGAGCTTCGGGTGGCGGTCGGTCTGTCCGGGGCCAGCGCGGTAGAGCTTCACGCGGTTGATCTGCTTGATCCGCGGCAGCAGCTCGGCGTCCGGATTGCGCCACCGCTGCGCCCCGGTCACCCAGACGTCCTTGCAGCGCAACCGCTCGCGCAACGCCTGGAACGTCGCGATCTCGTACGCGCTGCGCACCACGCGGCGCCGGCCGCGGGTGTCGCTGCGCCACACCAGCGGCTCCCAGTTCCCGCCCAGCCCCGGATGGAACGGGACGTCCTCATCGAGGGGGTAGTAGGAGCGGTTTCCCGACGCGGCGTGCCGCCCGATCAGCTCCAACGCGTCCAGCACCGGGCGGTGGGTGTTCGACGACCGGAACTCCAGCACGTCGAGCAGCCGGATCAGGCCACGCCGGTGGTGGTTGGTGTACGAGGCGCGCAACGTCGTGCGCACCGTGTGCTGATACACCGGCCCCTTGGTCTTGTACTCGTGGACCAGCTCCCGCAGCGTCTGCTCCCCACCCGACACGGCCCTGGCGGACCGCGGTCAGCTTGTCGATCTCGGTGAGCATGCTCTCTAAGCTCACCGCGCCCTGCTCGCTGCGGATCCCAGCAGCTCCGGACCCGCACCCGCCGCGTCCGACCTGGTCACCGTGCCCGCATCACCGGCTGCGCCGGCGTCGTCTGCGTCGTCGACGGCGTCCTGGTCGAGCTCCACCACGGCCGCTGCGTCGCCCTCGTCCACCGCGGTGTCCACGGCGGCGTCGACGAGCTCGCGAACTCGCGTGGACTGCGGGGCGGCGAGCCGTCCGGCGATCCGGTCGAACAGCGTCTCCTCGGCCCGGTACAGCGCGACCGACACGATCCGCCCCACCCGATCCGGTGTCGGCGGCTCGATCCGTTCGTCGCGGCAGCGCCCCAGCAGCACCTCCCGCACCAGCTCTGGGCGCCGCTCGGCCCGCGCCACGTGCGCGATCAGCCAGTCGATCAGCTTCTCGGAGTCCTCCACCGAGCACTCCCGAAACCCCAGCACCCGGCGCACCTCGGCCCGATGCACCCGAGCCGTCCGGCTCGACTAGTCGTAGTAACCCAGCTCCGAAGCCGGCACCCCGACCTGGCCGAAGACGAACTGGACCACCTCGTCACCGAACTCCGAACGCCCCGCCGGGAACCGGCCCGCGCGCACGAAGAACTTCAGCATCAGCGCGAACCCCAGCCGAGTCGCCCCGGCCTTGTTGCGCAACAACGCCGTCTCATCAGCCAGCAACGTGAAGTGCTCGACCAACTCGTCGAGCTCCAAGACCCGGGCCACACACGCCTCCACCACACCGGCCCCGACCAGCAGGAACCACGCTAGCGCGTGATCACCGGTGCCCGATCCCGGGCCCCCAGCGCAGATCCGCTCACTGGACACGCAGCCGATCACGCAGAGGAGCGATAACCACTCACTTCTCCTTGGTGTCGCGCTCCTTAACAGCAACCCGTCTACCAGAAGCTGTCCCAGCGCGGCGTCGACGCCGACCGCACCCTGCGCCAGCTAGGCACCCTGGGGATCGGCATCGAACCGGTCACCGCCACCGACGCCACCCTGTGGCCGGCCACCCGCACCGCCGGACTCTCGCTCGGCGACCGGTGCTGCCTGGCCCTGGCCACCCGCCTCACCGGACCCGCGATCACCGCCGACACCGCCTGGACACAGCTCGAGGTCGGCGTGACGGTCGTACCCATCTGCTAGACCTACAGGTGCACCACCGTGCACCCGGCCACTCGAGGGAGAGCCACGATGAGACGCTCCTGGTCACGGTCCAGCTGGTCGTGCTCGCGGTCCTGGTCCTGACGGTCGCCCACGCCATCTATCGCGGGAACACCGTGCCCGACCTCAGCCCTGATGGCGCAAACTGAGTCTCTCCACTCCCGCTAGATCAACTGCCCCAGGTTGAGCTGGACGGGGCCCGGCGTGGCGTCGGGACCGAGACAGGTTGCCGCTGAGCTGCCGTGATGAGTGGTCGTCGGCGGAGTGGTGGGAGGCCCGGGTGTTGTCCTGGCCGCGGCATCGCTACCGCTCCAACCGTTGCCGCAAGACGGGGTGCCGTTAAGGGGCGCGACACCAAGGAAAAGTGAGTAGCTATCGCACTCTGGTGTTGTTGCCTGGCGTGTCCGGGGTGCGGGGACCCAGTCCGGGGCCGGGGTCGGCTGCCGATGATCACGCGCTAGCGTGGTTCCTGCTGGTCGGGGCCGGTGTGGTGGAGGCGTGCGTGGCCCGGGTCCTGACCGGGTCGAAGCTGGCGTCGCGGTCGCGCAGGACCTCGATTCGTACCGGGCCGATCTCGGTCAGCGCGGTCTTGGCGCGGGTGCCGTTGCGGGAGTTGCCGCTGTCGTGTCTGGCCCGGTCGTGAGGCTCGTAGCCCAGGTGCTCGCTCATCTCGGCCTCGAGCGCGGTCTCCAGCACCGCCTTGGTCAGCCCGGCGAGCAACGCGCCCGGCCGACGAGCTCCACGCCGTCGGCGCGAGCCGCTTCCACGAGCTGCTGGGCGAGTTGTCGCTGATCAATGCGGTCGGGCACAAGTTCGATCGTGCTGGTCATAGCTGTTCCTCCCGCCGAGCTGCGCTTGGCGTGTCGGACCCGTTACATCCAAGACCGGACAGTCCCAGTCACCGCAGCTCGTCCATGTGCCGGTCGGTTGACAGGTGAGGTGATCAGTGCAGAGGGCGAAGGTGCATGAGTAGTCCGTCGGCCGGGACCGGTAGGGAGGTGTTGTCCCAGCGCGGGCGGTACGCGGGGTCGACGCTCCAACGGTGGGCGCGCAGCATCTCGTGCATGATGGCGGTTACCTCGAGGCTGCCGAAGAGCATGCCGATGCACTTGTGCACTCCGCCGCCGAAGGGGATCCACGCGTCTCGGTGGTTCTTGTCTTCGCGTCGGGGCTCCGCGAAGCGGTCGGGGTCGAACGTGTCCGGCTCGCTCCAGCACGACGGATCGAAATGGTTGACGGCTCCGGCAACCATGATCAGTTGCCCCGCCGGTATGTGGTGTCCGCAGACGGCGGTGTCCGCCACGGTGCGGCGCATCACCACCGGCACCGGCGCGATAAGTCGCAGGGATTCCTTGATCACGCGGTTCAGCGTGTCCAGCGATTCCAGGGCTGCGCGGTCGGGCGGGGCGTCTCCGAGCGCAATCGATTCGGCGCGCGCTTGCTCCTGCCACTCCGGGTTCGCGCCGAGTAGGTAGGCGGCGGCAGAGCTTGTGATGGTCGATGTATCGTGGGCGGCCATCATGAGAAAGATCATGTGATTGATGACGTCGTCATCAGAGAAGGTCTCGCCGTCCGGTGTTCGAGCCTGACATAGCGCTGAGAACAAGTCGGCCCCGTTACTGGCCCGTTTGGCGGCGATGTTCGCCTGGAAGTACCGTTCGAGAACGCGACGACCACGAAGGCCGGCGTGCCAACGTGTGCCTGGGAGGTCCCATTTCACGATGCTGCTGGCCGCACGGACACAGTCCACGAAGGCTTTGTTGACCTCCTCGGC
Source organism: Pseudonocardia alni (assembly GCF_002813375.1). Taxonomy (NCBI): domain Bacteria; kingdom Bacillati; phylum Actinomycetota; class Actinomycetes; order Pseudonocardiales; family Pseudonocardiaceae; genus Pseudonocardia; species Pseudonocardia alni. The sequence goes on from NZ_PHUJ01000001.1 coordinate 55,474, forward strand.
TTCCGGTCCGGGCCGTTCATTCATGAATACTCGGGTGGCGACATCAAGCGTGAGGCTTTTTAGGGCAGGGTAGAGGCGGATGGGTGCATCTTGTCGCCACGTCGGCACGGTCTCCCGGACGCAGGCAACGGTTTCGTCGGTGTAACCCCGCAGGCGTTCGGCGGTGAAGGCTTCCTGCATCACTCGGCGGTGAAAGCGGTGCTCATCGAAATCTAGGAGCATCAGTCCGCGGTGAAAGAAATTGTCGATTAAGAAGCGCCAGCCCGCCTGCGAGAAGGCCTTGTCGGCGTTCGTGAGTACAGCGTGCGTCGCCTCCGGTCCAGCGACCTGGACGACGCGCTCACCTAGGAACCCGGTCCAGGAGACCGGGCCGTACCGCTCGAATCGCGCACGAGTGAATTCGGAGCCGAAGCGGATGTACTCGAGTGTGCGGCCGAGCCCAGGCAGGCCCTGATCGCCGAGAACGGGCAAGAGGCCTGAGCCTGGCGGTGGCGCAGCGAGGGGCGTGCCCGACGCATGGCGTACCTGGTCGAGCAGGCGCCGATCGATCTCAGTAGGTAGAGGAGCGAGCAGTGCTGAGGACATTCGTTCGCGGACGGCGCGTCGAGCGTAGTTGGTGAGGGTGGTCATGCGAGCTCCTTCGGCGATACGTCATGCGATGACTTCAACTGGACCGCGAACAGATGGACGGATGCGCTCGATGCACTGGGAGGATATTTGTAGCGACCGCCTCCAGAATGGGCGACGCCCCAGTAATCACCGAGACTGGATAGAGCAGCGGACTTGTTTTCAAGAGTCGGGCCTGGCACCGAGCGACGCTGTCTGAAGCTGAGCCGAACAACGAGCGCCCTCGTGCGGTGGAACTAGTCGGAGTCGATGCCCATGAGCACCTTTCTGCGCGCGCCCTATCTCGCCTCGAACGGCCGATTCCCTGAAACCCGACTCTGTCCGTCCAGGCCCGTGATGGCCAATCATCAGAAGGTCGGTGACCTCCACCTGGCACCGCACCAAGGGGGGTCCGGCCGGCGAGCGGCGGCCGGTCAGCCCTCAGGAGGCGAGGACGCGGGCGAGGTCCTGGAGGTGATGTGCGCCGTCGGTCTCAAGTTGTGGCAGGCGGCGGGCGCGGTCTTGGACGTTGCGCCAGCGAGTGGCCGGGGGACCCGCCGTCTTGTCGACGGCTCGGGCGGCGATCTCTGACCAGGTACCGGCGAGTTCCTCGTAGATAACGGCGGCGGGGTGGGCGCGCGCGTCGATGTCGGTGAGTTCGGCGAGGAACTGTGCTTGGAGGCGGCGGAATAGGCCGCCGCCGGTTCCAGCCTTCTCGATGAACACCGCGAGGGTGCTCAGGGCGGCGTGCAGGTCGTGCTCGGGGGTCTCCCCGGTACGGTCGAGGACGTCGGGCCATGCCTCGAGGTCGGCGAGGAAGGTGGCGACGCCGCCGAGACCGTGGCCAGCAGCTGGCGCCCCGGGGACGGTGATGATGTTGCCGTCGGTGGGGGCAGTCATGGACTGTGCGGATTGCGCGCAAGCGCTCGCGGCGGCGGTGCGTTGGTCGGGCAGGGAGTCGGGGAAGCGCAGCGGGTAGCAGGTGTGCCTGGTCGGGGTGGGGAAGCCTGTGGAGCTGCGGGCGGCGGCCAAGGCCGCGGCGGGGATAACCTGCGGTTCGGCACGGTCGTTATCGATAACACGAACCTGTTGGCGGTTAGGTTCGTACCCAGTGACGACGATGTCGTGGCGGCTCATCTGCATGCGGACCCGGAGGTAGGGAAGCTCGCTCATGTCGGCCCAACACAGAAGGGGGCGGCCGGCGTTGAGCTCGCGGTCCAGCCAAGCGCGACCCTCGTCTGGGTCGTCGGTGTCATGGGCGAACCCAGCGATGCCGAGGCGTGTGGACAGCGATTCGGTCAGACCGCTGCCACGGCCGACGAGGTAGAACGGGGTGCCAAGCCCTGGTCCGCGTAGGTAGTTGAAGCTGAGGCATCCGCCGAGCCCGAAAACGGTGCCCTCGCTGAGCGGTTTGCCGCCCCAGGACAGACCGGCCCACTCGAGCAGGTCGCGGAGCGCACCGGAGCCGCAGTGCCCGGCCATACGATGTGGGTAGTCCTCGACTCCGATCCAGCCGTGCCCGTCTGTCGTCGTTGTCATGGAAGAGGCTGGCCTTTCACGAGTTCGGGTTCGTCGGTGTCCGCAGCTGGGATGGTCGAGGGGTTAGCGAAGACGTGGCTGATGGCCTCCGGGGAGCCATAGCGATGGAAGTGGGCGAGCGGGACCACGATGAACACAGCGCTGGCCTCGAAGCAGAGCCGACCGCTGGGGTCCGTGCCGGTCGCGTGCATGTGTAGTCGTCGGCCGTCGCGCCGCTCGAGCCGGGCCCAGATGCTGTAGGTCGTGCCGAGGACGGCAGGGGAGTGATAGTCGACCTGCAGCGATCCGGTGACGGCTGGCTCGCCGACTACGTAGAGCAGGAAGCCGAACAGGTCGTCGCAGGCGGTTGCGACCACTCCACCGTGTGCGAGACCGGGCGCGCCGACGTGCCGGGCTGTGAAGACGACGTCGGAATGGACGGCGTCATCCTTGCGGAAAACACGCATCGCGAGCCCAGCCGGGTTAGCGGGGCCACAGCCCAGGCACTGATCGCTGTGCGGAGTCAGTTCTCGAGACCCCGAGGCCGGCGCGCACTCGTCGTCGCGATCGGTTCCAGCCGCTGAGCGTGCCATTCATGGCCTCCGTCGAAGTGTGCCCGTGATATGCGATGGGATCACTCAAGCAGAGTCAGCGCGGCGGTGGGGCACACCGCCGCCGCCGATCTGATTTGCTCGCGGTGCTCCTCAGCAGGTTGATCGGTCTGCAGGTGCACGACGCCGTCGCTGCCGACCTCGAACACGTCCTCGGCTTCCAGCTCGCAGAGTCCGTGCCCAGTGCAGCGGTTGTAGTCGACCCGAACTTCGAGCATTGTGTCCTTCTCTCGCCGGTTCTCGTCTCGGCACCGGGTAAGTTCGTAGATGATTCGGCCTTCTCGGACTTCCTTACAACCCTCGTTGATGCTTTCGAGGCGCACTCCCCCGAGTGATGAGCTCGCTCAGTTTGCGCGGACCATGGTGTAGAGCTTCGCCCGAAGGGACACCCGAAAAGATCAGCCCTGGCGCCAGCAGGGCAAGCGCTTGACGACGTTGAAGAAGTTGCCAGGCGTGAGCTCGGGTTCCCCGACGACGAGGTCGGGCATGCGAGTGAGCAGCTCCGTGAAAAGCGCCTTGAGCTGGAAGCGTGCGAGCTGGTTGCCTAGGCAGTGGTGGATGCCGCCGCCGCCGAAACTGATGTGCGGGTTCGGGTGGCGGGAGAGATCGAAGTCGTGGGGGCGCTCAATGCGTGTCTCGTCCCGGTTGGCCGAGCTGTAGAACATGACCACTTTGTCGCCCGCGGTGATCTTCTGGCCGGCCAGCTCGCAGTCCCGGGCCGCAGTTCGCCGGAACGTCATGATTGGGGTCGCCCACCGCACCATCTCTTCGACCGCGTCGGGCATCCGTCCCTCGATGTCGGCCAACAGCCACGAGCGCTGCTCGGGGAACTCGGTCAACCCCAGGAGGCCGTGGCTGGTGGACTGCCGGGTTGTGTCGTTGCCGGCGATGGTGAGCAGGACGAAGAAGGCGCCAATCTCGTGGTCGGTTAGCTGCTCACCGTCGATCTCGGCCTGTGCGAGAGCTGTGATCAGGTCGTCGGTGGGGTGTTCCCGGCGCTGGCCGGTCAGCTCCGCGGCCAGGGTGTGCATGTAGGTCATCGCCTGGAACAGCGCGGTGAAGACCTCTTCACGGGTCTCGCCGACGAGCTCGGGGTCGTTCCAGCTGGTCCCGACCTTCATGTGGTGGGCGGCTTCTTGTCGCTGGCCGTCCGGCACACCCATGATGTCGTTGATGTTGTGCATCGGCAGCAGCTCGGCGCACTCAGCGACAAAGTCGGTCCGGCCGCCGTCGCGCTCTAACGCGGCGATCAGGTTGTCGACGACCTTCACGGCGTTGGCCTGGATGCGGTCGTTGATCCGGCGCATCTGCTTGGGGGTGAAGGCGGCTGCTACCAGGCGCCGCAGCTTGGTGTGTCGGGGCGGGTCCATCCCGATGATGGACTGGCCGGCTTCGACGAACTCGGCCGGAAGGTTCTCCATGAGGATGCCGGGCCCGGACAGGAAGTCCTGGTGCCGCTTGGTCACCTCCACGAGGTCGTCGTAACGGGTGACCGCCCAGAAGCCGAAGTCGTGCTCGTCCTCGAGTAGCTGCTCCTGGAACGGCGGATGCCAGGTAACCGTGCCTCGCTCGCGCAGCAGTGCGAACGTCTTCTCCCGCACGTCGGCCGAGGTCGACCAGAACGCTCGGGAGGAGATGTCCACGTCGTCGTAGGAACGGTCGGGGTTGCCGCTGGCTGAGCGGGTGACATGGTCGGTCATCGCTGACTCCTTCGTCGCACGAACCTCGGTCGACATCACGTCCACTGAGCGGAATATTGGACGGTAAGGCTTCTCATGTCAAGACATGAGAGCCTCGTACGTCCACTTTTGCTCGTGGGTGTGACGTGGCCGGGAGGCCCGATAGGCGCGTCGGTGGACCCCTATATGCCGTTCATCGTGTCGATGATCCGCATGTCGCGGAGGAAGCGGGCGCCCGATCTCCTCGGAGAGGACCACAGTGAACAGGTGGTCGGCGCCTTGCCCGGCGTAGGCCTTGTCGTACTCCAGGCCCAACCAGCCCAGTGCGCCGCGCTTGCCGAACGGCTAGTGGGTGGGCAACCTGCCGTCGCGTTCCCAGGCGTCGACGTACGGGTCGATCTCCCGCTCGACAAATGTCCGCACGGACCTCCGAAACGCGGTGTACTCCTCGGTGAAGGCGACCATCAGCCATCCAGTCCCAGTCGCGACGCGACGACCTCGTCCATGATCTCGTTCGTCCCGCCGCCGATGCCGAGGATGCGGGCGTCTCGGTAGTGCCGCTCCACCTCGACGCCATGCAAGTAGCCGGCGCCGCCGTGGAGCTGGACGGCCTCGTTGACCACCCAGTCACAGGCCTCGACCGCCTGGTTCTTTGCCATCGCCAGTTCGATGACGACGTCCTCTCCGGCTTCCCAGCGCACGAACACGTCCCGCACGTAGACCCGCGCCACCGTCGCCCGCCGCGCCATCTGGGCGATCCGGTGTCGGACGACCTGCCGGGTCGCCAGCGGCGCACCGAACGTTTCCCGCTGCCTTGCCCACGCGATCGTCAGGTCCACGCAGCGCTGCGCGGTCGCGGCTGCCTGGACCGCGAGCGAGAGCCGCTCCGAGCCGAAGCGCTCCATGATTTGCCGGAACCCGCTGCCCTCCGGGCCCACCAGGTTCGACACCGGCACCCGCACCTCGTCCAGGGAGATCGTCGCGGTGTCCGAGCAGTGCCAGCCCATCTTGCGCAGCGCGGTGCGGTGCACCCCGAGGCGGTCGGTCTCGATCACCAGCAGTGAGATCCCGCGGTGGCCGGGGCCACCCGTGCGCACCGCCGTCGTAACGAAATCTGCGCGGGTACCGGAGGTGATGAAGGTCTTCGCGCCGGTCACCACGTAGTTCTCGCCGTCGCGTACCGCGCGAGTGGTGATGCCTGCGACGTCGGACCCGGTGCCCGGCTCAGTAATGCCCAGCGAGCCGATCAGCTCGCCGAGCAGGGCGGGACGAACAAAGCGATCGGCGAGCTCCGGCGTACCGAACGAGGCGATGTGCGGGCAGGCGATCCCATGGGTGAACAGGCCCGCGACCACCCCGCTTGAGCCGCCCGCGAGAATCAGCTCCTCAGTAGCGATCGCCGAGTCGAGGTGCACGCCCTCGCCGCCGACCGCCTCGGGGAATCCCAGCGCCAGGAGCCCCAGCGCTCCAGCCCGCGCGTGCAGCGAGCGCGGCATCGCACCGGCGTCCTCCCACGCCGCGAGGGAGGGCAGGATCTCCCGCTCGGTAAAGCGGCGGACCAGGGCCCGCAGCTCACGGCGCTCCTCGGTGTCCCACACGGCGTGGGCGAGCGTCGCGGTCACCGCAGCACCGCCGTGGGCGAGGCGGGCGACCCGCACCCGGGATCTTCACGTCCCGGGCGCAGCGGAAGTTGGTCGAGTCCGCGGAAGGACAGGGCGCGCCGCCACTGCGGCGCTCCTGCGACGGTGAGGTGAGGGAAGCGGGAATCGCTGAGTAAGGTCTCAAGCAGTCCCTGCTCCAACGCGACGTCGGCCTCTCCTGCTGCCCCAGCGGCCGAGCTCATCGGGCGACCCGGCCTTCGGCGGCGCAGTACCCAGGGTCCAGGACTCGAACGGCCCACCAGCGGACATCAGCCATGAGCGCACGATGGGCGCAGCGCCGCCAGGTGTCAAGACGTACAGATACGATGTGTCCAGTTCTGAGGGAGATCAGTACACTCCAGAGCCATGAGGGCTGCGGATGACAGCGGACGACGTCAGACCATCGAGGCTGCCCTCTCCGTCGCCGCCGAGGAAGTGGCCGCTCACGGATGGGACGGCCTGCAGATGCAGACCGTCGCCGCCCGCGTGGGCGTCAGCCGCCAGACCCTCTACAACGCGTTCACCAACAAGCACGGACTCGCCCAAGCGCTCGTCCTCCGGCTCACCGAGCAGTTCCTCGCCGGTGTCGAGGATGCTCTGACGCGGGCGGACGACATCGTCGGGCAATGGCGCGCGGCCGTTCTCTACACCCTCAAGACAGCCGCAGCCGACCCGCTGCTCAAGGCTGTCCTCACTGCCGAGAGCCGCGACGAACTGCTACCCCTGCTGACCAGCGACGCCGGACCGGTCATCAACGTCGCCCGCCAACGACTCGCCGGAGCGATCCTGACCGCACGCCCCGACGTCGACCCGGCCACCGCACGCCACGCCGCCGAGACCGCCACACGACTGGCCATCAGCCACATCGTCCTCCCGCTCCACCCCAACGAGGAGGCCGCCGCTCTCATTGCGACCATCGTGGACCGCTACATCGGAACACCAACAGCCCTCGGGCTGACGACGCGACCATCACCCGCTGGTCGCTCGGGAGCCTGACCCGGTTCCCCGGACACGATCCGTGTGCTGATCATGCCGCGGTAGCGGCGATGGCGTGAAGTCATTCGTAGTCGGCGGGGGCGAGGTGGCCGATGCTGCTGTGGCGTCGGCGGGGGTTGTACCAGACCACGCCGAAAAAGTTCACGCTCTCCGAGCGGGGCCGGGAAGATGTGGGTCAGCAGCTCGTCATTTGACCCGGCGGCCCGCCGCGGCGCAGCTAGAGTGCGAGACGCAGAACAAGATCGTCGGAGTCTAAATGATCCAGCTACGTGGCTGCCGCTGAATCTAGATATCTAGATCGGCACAGTAAATCTTGGCTCAATTAAGGTCAGCTGCGCTAATTGGTCGAGGCCGCTCGCCGGATGCGGGGCCGTCAATGCGACCGTAGACGACCATGACCGGTCACAATCTCCACATGCCGGGCGAGTAAGGAGACCAGGTCGCGCCGGTCGCACGAGAACGTCCCTGTCGATGCCAGTCCCATCGCAACGGCCCGCACGACGGTCGCGGCCCGGACGGCGTCAGCCGTCGCAGGGGTGTCGTCTTCGCCATGGGCTGCGCGAACGATGACGTCCTGCCACATCAGGTCGACTGCCGCGACTGCTGCGACTGTGATCTCGCCCGGCCAGCATCGGATCGCGCGCTCCAGCGCAGGTGGGTGGGAGAGCAGTACCTGGATGACCCTGGCGGGGTCCGGCGGGTTGGCTCCGGCGAGCTGTTGTATCGCGTTGTGGTGCGTCTCCACCCATCGCATGACCACCGCCCGGAGGTAGGCCGACCATGTCGGGAAATGGTGGTAGAAAGAACCGGTAGTACTACCCAGCTCGTTGCACACCCGTCGTACCGACAGGGCGCGATTGCTTCCGTTCTCGTCGAGGATCCGTAGCCCGACGGCGAGGTAGTCGCCTGGTGCGAGGGGGGAGGCCGCGCGCTCGGTCACGGTGTCGAAGACGATGCAATCCTCCGGCACCTGATCCGCGAGCCCCTCACGCTCCACGACGCTCGTCACCTGCATCCGCTTCAGCAGGTCCGCGTCGGCAACTGGAGGCATATCGTGGGAACCGGGCAAGGGGTACCAGAACCATGGTCGACACCTCGTCGTCGTCGATTATTGCGGCGGACCGGCTGTGATGGTCAGTCGCGCGCAGCCAGGCGCCTCGGTCACGCAGCAGGCAGGGTAGCGCCTAAGCATTGTGTCGTCATCGCGTGCGCCGTCGGCTACGCCCACTCCCGGCCGTAGCCGGGGGCTTCTGCGCTCTGCTGCGATGGTGGGGCCTCGGGCCGTCCAGGCTGGCGTGCGCCAGGGGGTATTGCACCGCTCAGCGCCGGGTCATTCTCTATGGCCTACCGTCGTTGGGGGCTGTACACCGGCGGCAGAAGCTCGAGCATGGCGCATCTATACACCGGGCTGACCAGAGGAACGGGGGGGGTCGGATGCGGGTCGGCGCAGCCGCCTGGAGAAGAAGGCTAACCCAGGATCCCCGCGGCTACGGCCCTGCTACGGGGCTCACAACCCGAGCCGGGTCACGGCGTTATCAGCGAGTGGGGCGTGGTCGTAGGTTTCGATCATGGAGTCGCTGGTGTGGCGGGTCTGGCGGCGTACCGAGCGGCGGTCGGCGCCGTTACGGCGGGCGGTGGTGACAAACCTGGCCTCCACTGATCTGCCTCGTCCTCACCCTGCTCACTCCCGCCTGGCTGAGGGCCAAGGCCCGGTCCGGCGGGCACCGGGAGCGGAACGAGCTGCTCGCCGAGTCCTACCGCCGGTACCTGCCTCGCCGCGATGGCGGGTAGTCCGGCACACGCCGAACTGGCCGGACACTGCACGGTCGTCGCCCCGCGCCCAGGGGCCCTTGCCCGGGCCCGGAGGAGACCTCGGAGACCGCCAGTCAGCGCCGCCACCGCCGCACACTGCGTCGTCGCGGCGCGGGTCCCAGGTGAAGCCGGACCGGTCCGCTACCGTGGCTGATCGTGTCCAATGGCCAGTCCCGCGAGCTCACCGCCGCGGCCGCGGCCGCCGGGCTGGTGCCCGTCACCGACCTCGACGGCGGCCCGCTCTCGGTCGAGGAGGCCGCCTACGGCCAAGCCTCGAAGGCCGCGGCGACCATCGAGGCCTACCGCGCCGACTGGGACGAGTTCTGCGACTGGTGCGCCGGCGCACACCATGCGCCTGCACCCGCCCCACCGGCCGCGGTCAGCGGGTACCTGACCGCCCTGGCTCGAGCCGGAGCGAAGGTCTCCACCATGAGCCGGCGCATGGCCGCGGTCCGGTTCTTCCACGCCCTGCAGGACCTACCCGACCCGACCAGCCCGGCCCGGGTCACCACGGTCTGGGAGGGCATCCGGCGCGTCCATGGCGCCCCACCCGATCAGGCGCCGCCGCTGATGCCCCCACAGCTGTTCGACCTAGTCGCAGCCACCGCCATCACCCGCGACTTCCGCACCCGCCCATCAGAGCCGGAACTGGCTGGCGCCCGCGACCGCGCCCTGCTGCTGATCGGGTTCTTCTGGCGGGCTCGGTCGCTCAAGACGCTGGCCACCAACCGGCTATCCTCTTCCCACGTCACCGGGACGCCTTCCGCAGGTCCGACACTCGGGACCGGGACAGCTGAAGGACGCGAGCGATCTCCGTCCCGGACAGCCCGAGGTCGTCGAGCAGCGCGACGGCGGCGCGGGACTCCTTCGCCGCGGCCTCCTGCTCCAGCTGCGCGGCCCGGGTCCGGGCACGGGCCGCGGTGATGCGCTCCTGCACCGCCGAGTCGAACACCGGCCGGATCTCGACCGGGGCGTCACCGTCGCGGTCGTCGAGCGCGAGATAATCCCGCACCATCGCCTCCGCCCCACCGAGGGTCCGAGACTGCGTCACCCCGACCTCGGCGCCGTGCTCGTCGGCGATGTGGAGTTCCCATCCGCGCTCCCACCGGCGCGCGGTCACGAAGTACCTCACTGCAACCACCCTTCCGGCAGGCACGCCATGCGCTTGCCGATGCTGCGCACCACCCCGGGCGAGATGGTGCGATGCCGGGGGACCGGCGTGGTGTGGGCGCCGCAGGGGCAGCCCCACTTGTTGTGCGGTCCGGCCTCGGACAGCACGCGGCAGTCGTGAGTGAGGAGGGCCCGCTCGACGTCGCGGAGCTTCATGGACGGGACCACACCGACGAGGGTACGCCCCGGAAGGACTGCCGTGTCCACCCCGGGTGGACAACTACGGCTGTGCGCCGAGCCCTGACCCGCCGCGCCGGAGCTTCCCCGACGCGAAATCGACGAGGATCTCGTCCCCGAACGCCAGGTCGCCCCGCGCCGCGGGGGTGTTCTCGACGGCACCTCCGCAGGCCGACACCAGGAGCGTGGCCACGGTTGCGAGTGTGAGCAGGGTCAGGGTGCGCAGCCGGCGGGACCGTCCCCGGGGCGCAGTCGTGTCAGGCACCGTTGCCTACGGAGCCCGCGCCGAACCGGCGGGGCAGGTAGCTGAGCAGGAACATGATCGCGCAGTAGACGAGCGCGGTCGCCGAGGCCTCGCGCAGGGCGCCGCCGTTCTCGAACTGGTCGTAGATGGCGATCGAGAGGATCTCGGTGTCGGTGGTGTAGGGGAACAGCGGGACGGTCAGCTCCCGCATGCTGAGCATGAGCAGCAGCAGGAACGTGGACAGGACCGCGACGCGCAGCAGCGGCAGAGTGATCACTGCGACGGCCCGGCTGCGGCGGGCGCCCAGCATCACGGCGCTGTCCTCCAGGTCACGGTCGGTGGACCGGATCGAGGCCGCGATGCCACGGAAGCCCTGCGGCATCTGGACCGCGACGAACCCGATGATCAGGACCCAGAGCGTGCCGTACACCGGCAGCGGCATGATCAGCCAGGTCCACAGCAGATGAGAGCGGTGATGGTGGAGCGCAGCGGCCGGTAATGGTCGCCGGTCAGAAAGGCCTCGCGGTCGTCGACCATCGCTGCGGTGTCGCCGCGGTGGCGCCGGCGCCCGGGCAGCAGTGACAGATGCCCGGTCCGGGCGATGTCGAACGCATGCCCGGACGGGCACCGCATGGTGCGGCTGGCGCGGTTCAACGGGCTGGCGCAGTGCGGGCAGGTCAGCCACTTCGCGACCGCGTCGAGTGCGCGGCTGGCGTCACCTGAGGAGTAGCGGTGCCGGCCCGCCGGCGATCGCGGTCCTGTGGTCTCAGCTGTCAGACTCAGACGATGGGACCTGCTCCACCCCACGATCGCGGCCACCCTCCGATCGACTTCCCGTTCTTCGGGGGCTTCCCGTGGACGGGCCCGACCTGGGTCGAGTTCTACGAAGGCGCGCTCGGCTACCCGATGACCACTCTCTGGCTGGGGCACCGGGTCGAGAACGGCCGTGCCCACATCTCCGTGGGCACGAACACCTACCGACCCGGCGGAATCGAGCTGGGCGAGGAGCTCGCCTTCGGCAGCCTCTTCACGTTGTCCGAGCGCATGCGCCCAGACCGAACCGCCGTCGAGTTACCCGAGGGCTTCAACAAAGCCCAGGTCGACCACGTCTACGAGTCCTCCCAGAGGTGGCGGGAATGGCCCACCATCCCGTGCGAGGTCGACGGACGGGAAAAGGTCCTGTCCCACCGCCGCTACGCTTGGGGCTGGGCCGGGTTCATCTGCGACGTCGGGGTGGCCGGGGTCAAGCTCGTCGCCGTCGACGTCGAGCCGGACACCATCGCGTTGCGAACGGTCAGGACACCGCAGACCTACGGCTTCGACCCCTCGCAGCGGCTGTCCGTCTCCGATCTCCACGAACAAGCGGACCTGGCCGGGGACGCCCGTCTGCCACTGCCGTGGGCCGACACGGTCCATCCCGACCAGCAGGCGCTGATCGATCACCACGGTCTCGGGTGATGAGGACGGGATCTGCTGCGGGGCGCTCGGAACTCGCGGTCGGCGCTGCGCGTGCAATCGGTGGGAACGCGGTCGTCGTCGACCGGTGCCACCCGTTCGCCGCCGCGATCGACACCGACGGAGCGGTCTCTGCGACGGCCTCGTGGGCTCATCTGCTGTCCCCGCCGAACGCGTGGCACCACCCCCGCCGCCGTCTGCTGCACCTCGACGCGACCTCGGTCGCCGTGCACGACGTCGGCACTGCCACGGCCGCACGCCTGACCGACGGCCGCGACGGACCGCTCGCCGTCGAAGCGGTCGCCCTCGCCGGACTCTGTTGCCGATCATCGGCTCGGTGTAACCACCACCGATCGCCCCGGGCGCCGTCGATGTAGGCCGGCGCGCGGGACTATCCGCTGAACTGGGCGGGCTGTGGCCGCTTCGTCGGCGCGGCCTTCTCCGGCGCGGACGGCGAGGTGTTCGAGTCGTGGTCGCGGTAGGCCTCGACGACCTCGGCAGGAATACGGCCCCGCGCGGAGACGGAGTATCCGTTCTCCCGAGCCCACACACGCACCGCTTGGTTGTGGCGCCGGGCCTCGGTCGAGCCCGCCGCCGTGGCAGCGTCGCGACGTTGTGCGCGCCGGTTGCCTCCTGCGGTTCGCGCGGCGGAAACGAACGGGGCGAGCTTGTCCCGGAGCGTCGCTGCGTTGGCCGCATTGAGGTCGATCTCGAACTGCTTCCCGTCGAGGGTGAAAGCGACGGTCTCATCAGCGGTCGCGCCGTCGAGGTCGTCGATCAGCTGTACCGTTTCAATTCGCGCCACCGTGTCACCCTCTGCTGTATTGATGCTCGGCGACGAGGGTAGTGGATGCTCTCCGGGAGACATGTCTTCCCCCGGATTAGCGATACTGCGGGCCAGCGTTGTCGTGATGGCTCGGGCGGTGGCGCTTCCCGGATGATAGGCGAGGTAGGTGGCCAGGACCCGCAGGGCGGTCAGGGCCTCGTTCTCCCGCTCGACCCACTCGCTTCGGCGGGCATCGCGTGCGCTCTGCAATTCCGACTGCAGCTGACGAGACAGGGCGGTTCCTGCCACGATGACGGGGTCTGACATCACGGTCCTCTCGCACAGCGCCGGGGACGGGAAGCCGCCCGTGTTGTGCAGGTCGGACCCGCGTGCGAGCAGCATCACCCACCTGTCGCCGCGCGGCGCGATCGCGATGTCGAAGAAGCCCTCGTCCAGTCCGGCGAACACGCGCGGCGGCGTCCAACCGGTCAGGCCGTCCTCGCTCTCGACGCATTGCAGCTCGTAGTCGGGGTGCTCGCCGGGACCGATCTCGTGCGGGTTGGCCTGATACCACATCCGGTAGCGACCCCTGGAGTGAATGACGCGCGGTTCGAGCACGCTCCACCGCGGGGCGCTGCCCTCCAGCACCGGCTTTCCGCGCCGCTGCCACTGGCCGTCGGTGTGCTCCAGCACGCCGATCGCGTAGCTGCTCCCGGGCCCGTAAAGCTTGGCGTTCGCGCGGCCCGAGTAATAGATCCGAGCGCCGTTGCCCGCAGCCGGCGGGACGTAGCTCGGGGTGTGCATGCCCGCAGCGTCCCGACTGCCCTTCGGCGGGTCGGCGGTCAGCGGTCGGGCCCGGCCCCGAGGGGCGCGGTCGACCCGCCATGGACCGCTGGGACCGGTCGCCTCGTCGACCAGGTGCGCGCGGAACAGGCGGTTGCGGAACGTGGTGGTGAAGCCGCCGACGAACAGGGTCCACCGGTCATCGACGAGGTGGACGTTCGGGTCACCGACACCGAGAAGCCCTCGCGGCATCGGACCGTCAAGCATGTCCCACAGCACAATCGGCGCGGGGCTGCCCTGCGATCGCCACAGATCGGGCTGATCGGCGTCCGTGGGGGCGACCTCCTGGCCGGAGACGCGCGGCAGCGCGCTGACTCCCCTGCGGATCAGGTAGGTCGGTTCCCAGAAACTACCGCGGTGTCCGGTTCGGCAACAACCGGTTCACGCGATGCCCGCGGTTCCAGTGCAGCTACAGCGCTCGGCCGCGGCCGGCCGAGTCGCGCGCTGCCGCCGAGCGCTCGTGCCCGCGACCGCACTCGTGCCCGCGGCCCGACACGATCGCTTCACGGCGCCTGTTCACTAAGTGTGCTGAGCGAGGGTGCGGGTGAAGTCCGGGCAGTGCGCGGGCTGGCCTGGTGTGGTCTCGGTGTCGGCATGCCCCGCTACGGTCTGTTGCGTGTCGCAGACCGAGCCGGAGATCACCGAGGGCCTGGTCCGCGAGCTGCTGCAGGACCAGCATCCCGACCTGGCAGGTCTACCTCTCGGTGAGGTCGAGGGCGGCTGGGGCAACCAGATGTGGCGCCTCGGGGACACGCTCGCGGTGCGGATCCAACGCATGGACACCACCCCGGAGCCGCAACTCAAGGAACGGCGTTGGCTACCCCAGCTCGCGCCGCGACTGCCGTTACCGATCCCCGTCCCGGTCCGCACCGGCACGCCGTGTGAGCGCTTCGGGAAGCTCTGGACCGTCATGACCTGGGTGCCCGGTTGCCCGCTGGACCAGGGGGTGATCGCCCGGCCCGAGCACGCTGCTGACACCCTCGCCGCGTTCCTCCAGGCCCTGCACAGTCCGGCACCCGACGACGCACCCGAGGACGGCATTGGCCTCGGTGCCCACCCCCGCGACAGCACCGGAGGCTTCGAGCACTTCCTGGGCTCGATCGACACAGCCGCGTTCGATGTCGATACCGCCGGAGCTCGTGCGGTCTGGGAGGACGCCGTCGCCACGCCCGGGTGGGCCGGGCCGCGGGTGTGGGTGCACGGCGACTTGCACCCCGCGAACGTCGTCATCGCGGACGGGACGCTGACCGGGGTGGTCGATTTCGGGGCCCTGTTCGCCGGCGACCCCGCGGTGGATCTCGCGGCCGCCTGGGTGCTGCTCCCAGCGGGTATGGCCGAGCACTTCTTCTTCGCCTACCGAGCGGTCGACGAGGCGACGATGCGGCGTGCTCGGGGGCTGGCGCTGCTCAAGAGCTTGTTCCTGATGCTGATGGGCCAGAACGGCGAGCGCGGCCTACCCGGCGGCAAACCGGCCTGGGGACCGGCCGGCCGGGAGGCGCTGGACCGGGTCCTGAACCATGAGTGACCCGGCAAATCGAGCGGTGACCGATCGTGCGGGTCCGGGGCCTGCCGCATCACCGCCCCGGGACGCCGCAGGTGCCGGCTACGGGCGGGAGTGGGCGTTGTTCTGCGACTACGCCGCCGCGATCGGGCAACCAGCTCTGCCGACCACGGTGCCTACGCTGGTCGGGTTCTTCGCTGCAGTGCCGGCCCGCCCGGCCACCCAGGCGCGGCGGGTGCGCGCGATCGCCGCCGCTCACCGCCAGACCGGGTATCTGCTCCCTCGCCCCGAGACCGGGCCCGCCGCGCTTCCGCGGCCGCGGCCGCGGGCTGCTCGCGTGGGCGTCCCTGATCCGGGGGAGATGATCGCTGCCTGTGCGACCCGCGGCTGGCCCCACGGGCTCCATGGCCGCCGTGATGCCTTCCTCGTCGTCGCCACCGTGGTCCTGGACCTGCCGCGGGCACGGGTGCGGGAGCTGGTGCCCGCCGCGGTCACCGTCGACGACGAGGGCGTGCGGGTCGGGACGCAGCCTGTGCTTGTCGACCTCGACCCACGGCGCTGCCCGACGTGTGCCGTCGTGCGCTGGCTGGAGCTCCTCGGCGTCCTCGACGGGCTGGGCCGCGGATCGGCCCGCATGGACCTCACCCGCGCCCACGCCCCGACCGCCACCGGCCCGCACCGTCACCAGTGCCAGGGACCGCAGCGGTGGTGCGCCGCCGCCACACTCCTGCCGGCCATCGACCGCTACGGCTGGCACGACGACTACCGCCCCATCACCGCGCGCACCATCCGTACCCGGCTCGCACTCACCGCCGCCCGCGCATCACAGCCCTGCGAGCACGACGCGCCGACTCCGCACCCGCGAACACCGGCTGCGGCCGCCCCCCTGCAGGCGACCGCGGGGCGAGAAACACCCAGTCTGGAACAGGTCCTCACCCTCCTCGACAGCATCGCCGACGACGCCGACGCGCTCAACGACCGGATCATCGCGCTGCTCGAGGGAAACCCGTGAGATCCCTACGCCCTCGCCGGCCACTCTTCGCACACCCCCAGTACAGGAAGGCAGCCATGACCAGAACCGCACCCAGTACGGTCACCGCTCGCCCCACCCCGCGCCTCATGATCACCATGGCCGGGCCCGAGGCGGTGTGGACCGCGGTAGAGGACCCCACCGCGCACCGAGGGCGACGGTCATGACCGGCCCGCAGGCGGGTGATCCTCGGATCGAGGAGCTGTTCGAAGCGGTGGCCGCTCTGCGCGCCACACTGCGCGCTCACGACGAACGCCACTCCTACACCGAGCGCAGACTCGGCGAGCTCGATCAATACAGCCGGGAGCAGGCCGCGGTCTTGGCAGAGCTCGCACCCCAGATCGACGAACTCGCGGCCGCGACCGCCCCAGGCCCGCCCGACCGCGGCGAGGCCGGGCCAGTGGTGTGGGCGCGACTGTCCGCCCAGGAGGCTGTAGCCGCGTGGGACGAGCTGGCCCGCTGGATGGACACCATCGCCATCCCCACTCTCGCCCCGACCTGCCGCCAGATCCCGCCCTGCTGGCCCATGCACCACTGGGGCCGCGAAACCCTGTCCTGGCTCCACCAGACCCACGTCCACGCCTACGGCCCCGACGGCTCCCCGGTCCTGGTCGCGGACTGGCACACCCGTTGGGTCCCGACCGCCTACGCCATGATCGACACCAAACAAGCCGCCCGCGCCGGCTACTGCTCCACCAGCGAGCACCGCTGCGACCGGGTCGAAAACGCCGAGCCCTTGCGTACTCAGGACTGGGGGCCCTGGCTCATCCAGGCCTGTAACGACGACATGGCGGTGCGGGCCACCCCGCACGCACACCGAGACGAGTCGCCGCCCACCCCCGCCCAGCCCAGCGGAGGGAGCCCGGCATGACTCGCTCTAAGGACGCCTCTCCCACCGGTAGCGGCGACGGCCGGGAAGGTCGGTGGCGCACGCTGGGTGACACTCCCGACGAGGCTGCGGCCCGGTCGGGTCTGCCTACCGGTGGCCGCCCCTGTTCTGACGGGCGTGAGCCGGTGATGACGGAACGCCATACTTGACCTTGGTCAACAAGAGCTGCCGTGCAGCTCCCCGTCGAGCAGCGGCCCGCTTCCGACGCACACATCGTCCCGATGTCCTCATACCGCCCTCATCCCAGCTTCCAGGGTTCTGGCACGACATGGCTGTGCTCCGTCGCCGCGCGGGACGACCACGACCCCGCATTTCGGGTGAAGTGCGGGGTCGTGGCCTTCTTGCGGGGGTGCCCGGTCGGAGGTCTGGTGCGTGACTACTCAGGTGACCCCGACCGGGCACCGGTCGGTGAGTGGTATGGAGTTCAGGGAATCACTGGAAGGTGATCTCGTGCATGATCCCGAAGCCGGGGTTGTAGACCACGGTGGTGACGCCGGTGGTCTGGGTGTCGGCGCAGACCTGGCCGGAGACCTTCCCGCCTGGGGTGAGCTGCCCGGTGTTGAGCGCCTTGTCGGCGTTGAACGGGATGTTCGCCGTCACCTCGACCCCGTCCTTGGTGCGGAACTTCCAGTCGAACGGGGAGAACGACTTCTGGGAGTCGGCCTCGTTCCGGAGCGTGACCGTGGCGCATGCCTGGGTACCGAGGTAGGGCTGGGAGAGTTCCTTTGGAGCTTGAGCGGTGACGATCATGCCGCCCGCGTTGACCTCTTCGCCGAACGAGGCGGTCTTCTTCCCGTAGCCGTCGGCGTTCTCTTCGGCGGCCGGGACCGCCTCGGCCTGCGCCGGCGCCGCGGAGGCCGGTGCGGCAGCGGCAGGGGCCGCGGCTGCGGTGGTGTCAGCGGGTTCGTCCTTGCCGCCGTTGATCATGCCGACCAGGACGAGCAGGCCGACGACCGCGACGACCCAGCGTAGCTTCCCGCCCTTCTTCTTCGGCGGCTCCGGCGGCGGGGGCGGGGTGGCGGCCCACTGCTGCTGCGGCGGGCCCCCACTGCTGGGGCTGCCCGTACTGGGGCTGGCCAGCGGGTCCAGGCCGGTAGGGGGCGGGTTCTGCGGGCTGTTGGGGCCGTACGGAGTAGTCACGTCCGGCATATCCGCGATCGCCGGAAGGGCGTTTCCTCCCCGACGCCGGGATGCCCATGTCCCCGGTGAGCAGGCAGCGGTTCCCGGCGGCGACCAGGTCGCGGGCGACCTCGATGCCGTGCTCGAGTGCGGCGCGGGCCTGCTCGCGGGTCATGGCCGGGCCGGTGGTCATGTCGGCGGTGCCGCGGGCGACCTTGCGGGGCAGCAGGCCGGGCACCGGGTCGAGCTCGGATCACCGTCGCCGAGTCGATCGGCGTCGGGAACCGCGCCGATCATCAGAAGTAACTACATGCGGTAGCAGCTCCGCCACGGCTGTCCTGGCGAGCCGCTCACCACACACATACGACAGTAGACAATTGTCTATTAGAGTCGTAGGGTCGGGAGCGTGGACTCCTCCCCCGCCGACCGGCTCCTCTCTCTGTCGATCACTCTGGCCATCGACCCGCCGATCCCGGCCGATACCGATGTCCACGAGATCGGCCAGGCCGTGGCCGCAAGGATCGGCAACGACGGGGTCGCGATGACCACGGCCCCCATTCGCGGTGAGCCGATCGGCCGCCTCGGCTGGGTCATCCCCACCACCACCAATCGCGCCATGGGCAGCGGCCTCGCCGACTTCGCACGCGTTCTGGAGGCCGCCGCTCGTGAGGGTCTCGAACGCGTCGTCCCCCTGACGACCCCGGAAAACCGCGGCCGCGTCCGCACCGTCGCCCTGGAAGTCCTCACACTCGACGAGGTCGATCGTCGCCTGGCCATCGACCGCTTCCCCGACGTTGTCGGCATCGACGAGGTCTGCCACATCCTCGGCGTGAAACGAGCCATGGCCTACCGCCACACCTCCCGCGACAGCTTCCCCCCGCGTGTCCGCGAGGGGGTCGCGATCTGGTTCCGCGCCGGCGTCGAGCGCTACGCCGCCGAGCTACGTGGGGAACCAGACCCCATGATCGAGAAGATGCGCAGCCTCGGATACCCCACAGCGCCCGTTGAGATCGGAACCTCGCCGACGGCCGCAGCCGGTAGGGAGGACATCAAGACCACCGGCCCCAGCTGATCCGCAGCCGAGGACGCCCGGCACGGCCTCGCGCGCGTCGGAGATTCTGCGCTGGCGGGTGGCACCGCCCCGGCCTGACCCACCGCTCACACCGGTCCCCGGAGACGCTGGCTACCGTGCCTGGACCCAACTTGCCACAGCGGCGCGGTTGTGCAGGCTGCAACCGAGCACGTCTGCCTGCGACCTAGCGAGCTCGAAGCTGATCGAAGACCCGTTAGGAGACGGAAGTACGAGACGCTCTAACGATTGAGCGTTCCGGATGCTGGCCGGCGACAAGCTGACCTGACCTGCTCGGGCTTCCGATCTGCCAACCGCGAGAGTCGCAGCACGGGCAGCAGCGAAAGTGACGGCCGAATCCTTTCGCCAGGGCAGCGGATAGACGACGACGCCTCGATCGGCGGCCACGGTCAACGTCGTGGTGAAGCTCAGGACGTCGACGACTACGGCGATATCGCAGTCCGAAACCACAGCAGCGGCTCCGGCGAGACCCCACTCCATGCGGAGCGAATACGCGCTCTGCCCATGGGCAGCCGACCCTGATATCACGCGGTGAACAGTACTTCGATCAGCGATGCAGCGGATGATCACAGTCACCCGAAGACTAGTCCATGACGCGCGGCTCCTCGTCGCACCGGCGAAGACTGTCTTCTCCGTGCAGATAGGTTCCGGGAGGGCAACGGGCGCATCCAGCGGACGTTCCTGGCCCAGCTCGTCCACTACGCGGGATACGAGCTGCGCTGGACCGGGATGGACCCGGCCGAGAACAACCGAGCGTCCGCGCTCCCGTTGGCCGGTGGCAGTTCCGCCCTGCACCGGGTCAGACTCCCTCGTGACCAGTAGCCCGGACCAGATCTGGACTAGGGAGCCCCTGAGCGCGATTGGGCGGGCTCCCGGATCGCTGTCGTCATGCCTTCTCGCCGGTCGTACTGCTACGAACTCGTGGATCCGTTGCTCCACCTGAGTCACCCGACTCCGCAACCCTGCGCTCGACACCACGAACGTTCCGGTGGGACTAGATCTGCGCTGTGCTGCACTGTGGACGACTATGGGTAACTACGACCTGCACGCGGTGCTCGACTGCGCCGTGTCAGCTGCGCGGACCGCCGGGCGGGAGATCGCCCGCGCGGCGCAGGCGGACGGCGGGCCGGTACTGCGGATGAAGGACGGCGTCGAGCCGGTCACGGACTCCGACCTGCGCTCGGACCGGATCATCCGGGGCGTACTCGGCAGCTGCATCCCAAGCGTCCCAGTGTTGAGCGAGGAGTCCGGTGACCTGCCCGTCGTCGGCGAGGGACCGTTGTGGATCGTCGACCCGATCGATGGGACGGCGAACTTCGCACGCGGGCACCGCTACGTCGCCGTCTCGATCGCCTTTGCCATCGACGGCGTCGTCCAGGCTGGCGTGGTGCACGCTCCCCTGCTGGACGAGACGTTCACCGCGATCCTCGGGCGGGGAGCCGCTCTGGACGGAGCCCCGATCGGGGTGACCGACCGGGGCTCGCTCGCCGACGCGATCGTCAGCACCGGGTTCCCGCACGTCCGCCCCGACATCGACGCGCTCGTCGAACGCATCCGCCGGCTGATCACGCACTGCCAGGACATCCGCCGGGCGTCCTCGCCCGCTCTCGACCTCGCTTGGCTTGCCGCCGGACGCCTGGATGCGCACACCGAGACCCTGCACCCATAGGACGTCGCGGCCGGCGGCCTGATCGCGACCGAGGCCGGCGCTGTGCGCACACTCCTGCCGGGACCTGCCCGGACGCTGCCGCCGGACCTGGACGGCGCCGAGGTGCTCTTTGCGGTGCCGGGCATCAGTGACCTGCTCAAGCACCTGCTGAGCGAGTAGCTGGACCAGCCGCGGAGGGGCATCGTGAGCGATCGGGACGTAAGGGCCGCAGGAACGTAGGCATCGTGTGAGCCGGTTGTTGCCGAACCGGACACCGCGGTAGTTTCTGGGAACCGACCTACCTGATCCGCAGGGGAGTCAGCGCGCTGCCGCGCGTCTCCGGCCAGGAGGTCGCCCCCACGGACGCCGATCAGCCCGATCTGTGGCGATCGCAGGGCAGCCCCGCGCCGATTGTGCTGTGGGACATGCTTGACGGTCCGATGCCGCGAGGGCTTCTCGGTGTCGGTGACCCGAACGTCCACCTCGTCGATGACCGGTGGACCCTGTTCGTCGGCGGCTTCACCACCACGTTCCGCAACCGCCTGTTCCGCGCGCACCTGGTCGACGAGGCGACCGGTCCCAGCGGTCCATGGCGGGTCGACCGCGCCCCTCGGGGCCGGGCCCGACCGCTGACCGCCGACCCGCCGAAGGGCAGTCGGGACGCTGCGGGCATGCACACCCCGAGCTACGTCCCGCCGGCTGCGTCGTCATGCCGGCCTGGTCGTCGGAACGGTGCGCGTTGGTGGGTGACGCGGCCTTCTGCCCGTCGCCGATGTCGGGCCAGGGCACCGGGCTGGCACTAGTCGGCGCCTACGTGCTGGCCGGTGAGCTCGCCGCCGGCGGGTGGAACCCGACAGTGGGGTTCGCTGGATACGAGCGCCTGATGCGCTCGTACGTCGAGCGCGACCAAGGCGTCGTCAGGCCCGACAGCGCCGACGAGGCGGACGCGGGCCCCAGCGGGAAGGCCTCGGAAGCCGACGTCATTTGGGGCCGCCGCCGGCGGCATCGAGCTGCCGCAGTACCCGCATTCATGAGCCGTCGGGTGTGCGGCGACTCCGGACCACCGTGCCCCGCGCCACGTGATCGCGCAGAGAGCGTCGTTCGCTCTGCCCGGTACGGCCCCGATCCTCAGGGGGCTGGACATCTGGTCCACCGTCGTCGGACCCGCCTGGCTCACGCCTCCGCCCGGCGACGAAACAGTGACCCGTCCCGCACTCGTCACGGCACGATTTGACCTGCAGTGACCCCCGTGAGCGACTTACACCATCCGAGGGAACGCCACCAGGATCGAAGTATGTGCGCGACAGTCGGCAACTTTGCCCGACGGTCCGATCGCGCGCCCCGGACTGCTCCTGTCGTCGGCGCGGGCAGGGTGCGCCGGGCTGCGGCGGCAGGCGCACGGGAGTGGCAGGTCTCAGGCGGGAGTGTATGGGCCGGCGTCGACCGTCAGATCGAGTTGACGGTCCAGGATCGCGAGGACGTCAGTGGTGTCGCGCTGACCGAGCAACATCTTGGTGGCCAGCCCATCGCAGAGGGCCACGAGGGCGTCGGCGTCGGGTAGATGCGGGGCGATCTCGTCGTCGGGTCGACCACGTGCACCGGCGAGCAGAGAGGCGACCAATCGTTCGAGCTCAGGTGGGGCGTCCCGGAACTGCGCGGCGAGGTCACCATCGCCCAGGCTGCGCACGAAGTAGGCGATGTGCACGAGATGGCGGGTCCGGCGGTCCTGGTCGAGGGGCAGCAGTTCGAGCAGCACGCCGCGCAGCAGGGCCCGGGGCGACTGGTCGGTGGCCCGAGAGAGCCGCTCGGTAGCCGTTGCCGAGCTGTGCTCACCGAGGATCCGCAGCGCCGCGACCAGCAAGGCATGACGGTCGCCGAAGTAGTACTGGACTAGTCGCATCGACACGCCCGCCTCGGCCGCGACCTGACGCAACGTCACGTCCTCCAGCCCGGTCGTGCTTGCCAGTCGCCACACCGCTTCGGCGATCTGTCGGCGTCGTTCCTCATGGTTGACGCGCTTCGGCATCTTCCGCCGATACCCCCGTTCGTGCTGGTTGATCCACACCGTCCAGCCAGTTTATGGTTCGATCGCATCATAAACGAGGGGGGATGACGTGGGTAAGTACGTGATCGTGCAGGTCCTGGGTGTCGCGCTGCTGGTCCTCGGAGCGCAGGGAGCGATCCGGCTACTGGTCGACAACTCCGATAGCGGCCTGGTCGGCTGGATCCCGGGCGGTTTCACCGGGTGGTTGATTGCCGACGTGGTAGTCGTGCTGGTCGGGATCGCGCTGGCGTGGTGGGGTCAGGCCAGGGCCCGAGCGCACGGTTCTACGTCGTGAGGCGAAACGGGCCCCGGTGCGGGAGCCGCGCTCCGGCGATCCATGTGGCCGCGGTCGTCGTCGTGGTTGCGGCGGCGGTTGCCGGCTGCTCGTCCGGGACCGCAGGACCGGTTCCCGGCGTGGGCGGTGCCGACGAGGTCGTGTCGACCTCCGGCGGTCCGGTGCAGGGACGGGAGGACGGTCCGGTGGTGCGGTTCTCTGGTATTCCATACGCCGCAGCTCCGACCGGTGACCTGCGGTTCGCCCCACCCAGTCAGCCCGCGCCGTGGTCAGGTGTCCGGGATGCGACCCGGCCCGGCCCGGTCTGCCCGCAGGCCACCGCGACCCTGCTCCCGGGGCAGGTACCCGCGGAGGACTGCCTGTCGGTGAACGTGACCGCGCCCGCCGTTGCAAGTCCGGGCCTGCGCCCGGTACTCGTGTGGCTGCACGGCGGTGGGTTCGTGTTCGGCAGTGGCTCGGACTACGACGCTTCCTCGCTGGCCAGCCGGGGCGACCTGGTCGTGGTGACGGTCAACTACCGGCTGGGGATCTTCGGTGGGCTGAGCCTGCCCGAGATGCCCGAGCACAACGTCGGCCTCCAGGACCAGATCGCGGCCCTGCGATGGGTCCGCGACAACGCCACCGCGTTCGGCGCCGACCCGGACAACGTGACCCTGGCCGGTGAGTCCGCGGGCGCTCTGAGCACGTGCTCGCTACTGGCCTCTCCGGCAACCGACGGCCTGTTCGCACGGGCCATCATCGCCAGCGGATCCTGCCGAATGCGCCACCCCGCCGGAGCCCTGAGCCCGACCCTGCCCGCGGTGTCCACGTGGAACAGCGTGGAGGCCACCGACGCCTACTCCCGCTCGGTCGCCGCTTCCGTCGGCTGCACCGACCCGGCTACCGTCCTGGGCTGTCTCCGGGCGCAGCCGGTGGACGACCTTGTCGCTCTAGGCCCAGCCTTCACCACGCTCGCCGTCGGCGGAGCGGTGCTGCCCCGCGACCCGGGCGAGAAGCCGCGCGCCGACTGGGCAACAGAGGTGCCAGTGCTCTCCGGCAACACCTCCGACGAGCACCTGGGCAACGTCCTGAGCGCCTACCCCGCAGCGACCGCGCAGACCTATCGTTCCGCGCTGTCGCGCAGCTTCGGCCCGGACGTCGACCAGGTCGCCCGACGCTACCCGCTCGACCAATTCCCGGACCCCGTGCGAGCACTCGCCCGCGTCTACAGCGACAACGACTGGATATGCCCGACCGTGTCGACCAACCGCGACTACGCCCGCACCGCACCGGTCTGGACCTACCTGTTCTCCGACCCCGAAGCACCCACCCCGACAGGTGAGACGGTGCCCCGCCCGGCCGCCGTCCACGGCTCCGACGTCGTCTACACCCTGCCCCTGGCCGGCCAACCGTCTCCGCTGGCACCGGGCCAGCAACACCTGGCCGATCAGATGATCGATTACTGGGCCGCGTTCGCCCGCACCGGCGACCCGAACGGTCCCGGCCGCCCGAGCTGGCCCGCCACCACCCCGGGCTTCGTCCCAGCGCTCGAACTGACCCCGGAACCGGGACCCCGGCCAATCGACGCCTCGACTCGATGCAGCTGACGAACAGCCCACCGTCACGTGCCGCAGTAGAGCTGCCGCCTGCCACGCCGTCAACATTTCGCGCGCCGACCGCGGTCAGCGAGACGCCGACCCGGCTACCGGGCTGAGCCGTCACATGTCGGCAATCGATCGTTCTCGAGCTGCGAGTCTCCAAGACCTTGGTCTCAGAACTCGTGGTGTGTTGTTTCGGAGCGAGGGTGGCCGAGCCAAGCCTGATCGATGGCCATGGCGAAGTCGAGGCAGCAGCGGTTGGTCGATGATCGGTTGTGGGAGCTGCTCAAGCCGTTGATCCCGCCGCGCCCGCCGGGGCGAGGCCCGGGTGGGCGGCCACCGATCGACGATCGGGCTGCGCTGGAGGGCATCCTGTTCGTGCTCAACACTGGCTGCCGCTGGCGCGATCTGCCCGAGCAACTCGGGGCCGGGTCCGGGCACACCGCCTGGCGTCGGTTGCGGGCGTTGCAGGCCGCCGGGGTGTGGGACGGCCTGCGTCCGGGTCCGCGTCAGGCTAGCCACTCCTCCAGCCGGTCGACCGATCCGGCGCTCGGGTAGGAACTGCGACCTTCGCTGCCGTGCCCCACCGACCGCTCCTGCTGGTTCTCCCGGTCCTGCTGCTCCTACTGACCATGCCGTCTGCTGCGGCAGCCTCCCCGCCCGTGGCCGATATCGCGGCTCAGGTCGATGAGGAGGCCGCACACAGCGGTCTGCCAGGATTCGCCGTCACGGTGACCCGCGGTACCTCCCTGCTCTATGCCGGCGGCCGCGGCGTCGATCACGCCGGCGCACCCATGACCGCCACGACCCCGCTCAGCCTCGCGTCACTGAGCAAATCGTTCACTGCTGTCGCCGCCGTGCGCCTCGCCGCCCGGGGCCAGATCGCCCTCGACCGCCCGGTGACCGCCCAGCTGTCGGAGTTCCGCACAGCAGACCCGCGCGGTGCGCTCATCACGCCGCGCCACCTGCTCACTCAGACCTCCGGCCTCACCGATGCGACCGCTCACGCCGAGGCCATCGACAATGCGTGGGACCCGGCCGGTGCGGTCGCGCGCCTGCACAGCGCGACGCTGGCGACCGGTCCGGGTGCTCGGTTCGCCTACACCAACGCCAACTACGAGGTCATCGCGCGCTTGCTGGAAGTGGCCGGCGGTGCGCCGTTCCCCGAGATTCTGCGGCGGGAAGTCTTCGCGCCGCTGGGCATGGTCGACACGCACGTGGGGGTGCGTACCGACGCCCAGCCCGGGGCGGTGTCGGTGCTGGGGGTGTGGGCCCCCGCACTTGGCCTGCCTCGCTGCTGTCCTCGGGAGGCGCCGCGGGGGTCGTGTCCACCGCTCGCGACATGGGCCGCTGGCTTGCTTTTCAGAACGGTGACGGTGCTCCGCTGCTGTCCGCGCCCGACCTCGACTCGACTCATGTCCCCGGCGACCCTCGACGGACCTACGCCATGGGCTGGATCGTCGACGATGCCACCGCCGATCATTCGGTGCTCGGGCACACCGGCAGCATGCTGACCCGCAGCTCGGCGCAGATCATCGATCCCCGCACCGGCATCGGGGTCGCGGTGGCAACTGAGACCGCGTCGATGTCGGACGACACCTACGAGATGGCCCGACGGCTTTACGCCACGGCTGCCGGCGCGCCCGTCGGCCCGCCGCCGCCCGTGCGGCAGATCGTCGACGGAGTCCTGGCCGGAGCCTCCTTGCTCGCAGCGATACTGGGCGCGCTCGGCGTCGCCCGAGCACGCCGATGGTCCGAGCGGCGAGCGTCGTCCCGACGGTGGACCGTGGTGCTGCGCCTGCTCCCCTCTACCGCCGCCCTCGCCGTGATGCTGGGTCTGCCGTGGATTGCCGGCGTGCTGTTCGTGCCCGACGCGGTCCAGACCGACGATGAGGCCCTGCCCCAGGTTGACACCGAAGCCGCGGAACGCCATCGACGGCGACGTGATCCCCACGGCAGCTTCGAAGCCGTCCGCGACCCGGCGGCCCAGTTCTTCGATGTAGTCCAGGACGGCCTGGGTCTTCGCCTTCAACCCGTTCCGGTGGCGATCATGGAGCCCAGCGACGCCAGCCAGCCCAGGACCATGCTCGGGAGGCCGGCCAGCCAGGTGCCCACGGCTGTCACGGCGTCCAGGGCGGTCTGGCCCAGCCCGGCGAACCACGAGCCCGCCGCGGGCAGAGCGGAGCTGATCATGTCCGGCAGGCTCATGACCCAGTCGAGCGCGGCACCACCTGCGGAAACGATGGCGTCCGAGACCGCGGTGACGGTGTTCCGGAACCCTCGAAGTTGTTCCAGGCGTAGATCGGCGCGGCGGCGACCAGGCCGACCACGAGCGCGATCACGAGGCCGATCGGAGACATGGCGAACGCCAGGATCAGGATCATCCAGGCACGATCTGCTCGACGAACTCGACGCCGTACTGTTCATCCGCGACGCCGACTGACCCGGACCGGCGTGGGTCCACGACGACCGCGTACCCACCCACCGCGCGCACCCCCGACCGCGAGTTCCGAGCGCCCCACGGCGGACTCCGGCCCCGGTCCTGGGCGGGGCCTGTGGAGCAGCTCGCCACTGGGCTGAGTGCTCACAAGCCCAGTCGGGTCACGGCATTGCCCACGAGCGGGGCGTGGTCGCGGTCGTAGGTCTCGATCATGGCGTCGCTGGTGTGGCGGGTCTGGCGGCGCACCGAGCGGTGGTCGGCGCCGTTGCGCCGGGCGGTGGTGACGAACCCGGCGCGCAGTGAGTGGAAGCCCATCGGGCCCGGCAGGCCCGCGGCCTCGGCGCGACGACGGACCATGGCATGCAGGGCATCGCCGGTCATCGGGGTGTCGGCGAGGGTGCCGCCGCGGCGGATCGCCCGCAGCAGCGGTGTGTGCCCGGCCAGCGTGGGTGCCGGGGCCCGGAACGACCGGGCCGCCGGCCCGTGAGTTCCCGCGGCGCCGGCGTCGACGGGCGTGGAGGCGCGTGCGTCACCAGCGCTGTCGTCGGTGGGGCCGGGGTGCGGGAACAGGTGGCCCAGCTCGGGCCAGGGCGGGGTGGCCAGGACGGCGCGCATCAAAGCTGGGCGACCGTGCGGGGCGGCGGCGAGCAACCCCACCCAGCGCAGCACCGCGCACGGCGGGCAGGTGCCCGCCCGGGCGCCGTAGGGCAACACCACGGTAGCGCCACGCCCGGTCTGGTCGGTCTTGGACCGGGCGATGTGCACGTGCAGCCCGTCGACCGGGTGGAAGGCCACGTCGGCGACGGTGAGGGCGGCGAGCTCGCTGCGCCGCAGCGCACCGGTGAACCCGATCAGCAGCGCGGCGGCATCGCGGACACCGATCAACCCGGCCGGCCACGTCCCGAACCCCGTGTCCGCGAGCACGGTGCGCAGGTCGTCCAGCAGGAGCGGACGCATCTGATGGGTGGAGTGGGCGCGGGACCGCTTGATACCGGTGAGCACCGCACCGACGGTCGGGTCGCGGGTCGGGGACGGGTGGCCGGCATCGTGGTGGGCGGCGGCGATCGCGGCCAGGCGCCGGCCCATCGTGGCCGGGGAGAACACCGCCTCTCCGTCCGCGGTGCGGGTGGCCTCGAGGTCGGCCAGGTAGAGCCGCACGGTGTCCACCGCCGCCGGCAACGCCGGTAGCCCCGCTGCGGCACACCAGCGGCGGAAGTGTGCCCAGTCCCCCGCGTAGGCGGCGCGGGTGCGCGGTGCCCGCGCGGCGGTGGCGTGGGCGTCGGCGCGGGCGGCCAGCGCGGCCAGCGACGCGGCACGGGCAGCCGCGGCCGCGACGCCGTCGGGCAGCACCGCGGTGCCGAGCGCGGCGTCCAGATCGGTGTCGAGCTGGGTCCCGGGCTCGTCCGCGGCGCCCGCAACGGGGCCCATGTCGGTGCCCGGGTGGGCGTCGGTGGCCTTCTCCACGCTCATCCGGGCCCCTTCCCTGGACATGGACCTGCGCCCGCGGTCGCGGGATAGGTCAGATAACGGAAGATTATCGCGTGTCTCAGCCGCACAGGTGGAAGTGACCAGGTGCGCCGCCCACGACGACCGAAACGAGGCAGATCCGCCCGCGGGAGACGGCCCTGAACAGGGCAGACTCCCCTGACCTTCCTCCCGACTGCCGGATCCTGGGAGGCTGGAGGCTGGAGGCATGGCTCCGATCCGTAAGGTCCATGCCGCGTAGGCGCCCAGCCCAGGTACGGGCGAGAAACCAGCGACAGCCGCGCCCGACTGTGATACGCGGTGTCTCGCTCTCGACCAGCCGGGCGCTCGACCGACTCGACCGACCACGGCTCACCTCGGGCAGCGTCCGCACCGATCTTCTCTCGTGGCGTCGCGTCACCCTCAAGCCACGTTCCACGCTCCAGCGAGAGAACAACGACTGGGTCCAGTTCATCGGCCCGTTCAGCCGAGACGTCCTCGAGCAGGCCCTGCACGCCCTACCTCGGCATCGTCGCGCATCGCTCCGCCGCCAGATCGCCCAGCTCGACGCCCGGTTCCTGGACAAGACCCTGAACAATCCCACCGCCGACCCGTCACTCCCCTGGTGGTGGCGCCGCACCTGAGCTGCACCGACGACCCGAAGCCAAGTAGAACCGTGCGGACATCAGCACAACCAAGGCAGGACCCATCCCGACAACGCGGGCCGGGGAGCCGGCCACGGGCGGCCTGCCCGCCAGACCGCCCAGGAACGCCGGGGAACGACCTCCCTGGCTCGGGGAAAGACACCACGACGAGGAGCACCCCGATGAGCACTTGCACTCACCCCGGCGCGCAGGTCCACGGCCTGATCGGCTCCGGCCCGATCGCGCCGAGCGGAGCAGACCCGGCTGACCTCGAGCCGATCGAGTGGAGCCACCTCGCCGAGCCGCTACGCCCGGGCGAACGCATGTCGGCCGCGATCGGTGCCTGCAGCAGCTGCGGGGCGCTGGTGGTCTCGGTGTCGACCTGGCACCCCACCGACGGCCACGGCGAACACGCGGTGCAGTACCGGACCCCCTGGACCTCGATGTACGGCCGGAACCCATCCGACCCTGTCGCAGCTGACCCCGCAGGCCGCCCACCGCTGCCGGCCACGCTGGTCGGACTCGGCGGCGAGGATCTGACACCGAGGGGCTGACCCCCGTCCCCCTTGCGCGCCGAAAATCGGGGTAGCCACGCACAACGACACGACGCACAACGACACGGCGCGCAACCGAGACCCCCGCTGCAGCACCCCCGCAGCGGGGGTCTCATCACGTCTGACGCACGCGAGCTACTCGAGTTCCCAATAGCGATCCGGGCGGGGATCGGTCAGCGCGTTGATGGCCTCATACTTCGCCTTGATCGCGGCATGACGTGACTCAGCGAGGGCGCCCGCCTCGGGGCCGCCGATCAGCTCGGCGGTGTAGAGCTCCTCAGGCCACGTCGCGACACGAGTCTCGCCGAGCAACGCCGGGATCCGCACCGTGGCTGGGCGTACCCAGCGAGACGGTCCGACAGCGACGCGGTCGTCATCCGACAAGGCACTCCGCTCATCGCGAGGAAGTTCCAGGCCGAGATCCGGGCGATGGCGCGCCCCGTGGAACTCCCACGGGTTCGTAGAAGGAGCGGCTCCAGGAAGCTCGTGACGAGTGACGCCCTCCGGGCTGACCTCAGTCACTGCCGGACGCGTCCGCTGCCGATCCCGGCGCACACGCCGTTCCTGGCGATGCTGCCACCACTGAGAACGACGAAGCCGGCTGTCGAAGCCCACCTCGCGAGCGAACATGGGCAAACCCCAGGTAGGTGTCACCCACGGAGAGCGGTAAGGAACCAACAGCGCAAACCGGATCATCGCCCCGTCAGGGAAGAAGCGCGCTTGCGCCGCAGCAGCAGCCTCGGCGATCGAATTGGAGATCGACATCCCGCGGTGATCCCCGAACTGCGCAAGCAAGGCCACCGGCTCAGTTCCCGGCTCGGTGCCACCCGCCATGCCGGTCCCATCTGCAACCTCCGGGACATAGATCCGAGCGTGAAGCACCGATTCCCAGCCGAGCAGCCCGTAACTGAGCACGGCCTCATCGCGCAGCCTCCACCGGTGTGGGCTCCGCGCCGGCAGCCGGCTACGAGCTCCCAGGTAGCCGGGTTCCTGCTCGCCCGGCGTCGGCAGGCGTTCCGGGCTCCCTGGCGTCGTTCGCTGCGTGGTCATGATCGGTGCTCGCACGACAACCTCCTCATCGCCGGGCCGGGCAAAGATCCGCGCCGATCAGCCAAGGGATCTCAGCTGATCGACGTAGGTCTCAGTGTCCACCGACCCCTGACAACCATGCCGACAGACAGCCGCGTTGTGAGCCGGTTTCGGCAGTACTGAGCCGCTAGACTGGACCTAGATCGGGGGAGGTGGCACCGATGAACGGCCCGGAGGACGACCTGTCGGCCGAGCAGGTGCGTGAGCACCGCGAGGCCATGATCGCGCTGGGGCGTCGGCTGCCCCAGACCACGCTCGCCGACACCGCGACCCAGCTGCAGACCGCCGAGCTCCGCGCTCCCGCGGTGGGCGCGCCGATGGTCATCGACACCGACATCGGTGGCGACGCCGATGACGCCCTCGCCCTGGTCGCGGCCGCCCGCCACAGTCGCGAACTCGCGCTGGTGATCACCGCCGACGAGACCGGCCCCGACCACCGCGCCCCCCACCCTGCTGGGCGGGGATACGGGCAGCGGGCCCGGTTCGCCCGGTACCTGCTTGATGTCGTCGGCCGCGGCGACATCGCGGTCGCTGCCGGCGCGACGACCGGACACACCGACTACTTCTGCGTCGAGGACCTCATTCCGGCCACCGTCGCCCCGGCGCCGGGCGGCCGGGATGCTGTGCTGGCTGCGGTCGCCGAGCTCGCCGGCCGGTGCGATGGCCCGATCCGGTGGGTCGGGATGGCGCCGCTGTCGAACCTGGCCGAGGTGTGTGATCACCTCCCCGAGATCGCCGGCCGGTTGCAGGTGACCCAGATGGGCGGGGCGATCCACTACCGTCGCCCCGAACGGGCCGAGCACAACATTCGTCTCGACGTCGACGCCGCCCGCCGGGTGCTGGCCGCGGTCGCCGACGGGCGCCTGGCCAAGCCGCGGTTCGTCCTGTCCGACACCACCTTCACCGACCAGATCGCCGTGCACGCCACCCACCCGCTGCACCGCCGTCTTGCCGGCCGTGCCGAGTCGTGGGCGGTGTTGTTGGAGGGGCACCTGCAGCGCTGGTACCGCGACCACCACGACTCGACGCTGCAGCACGACGCGCTGACCCTGTCCGCCGCGCTCGGGCTGCCGTTCGTGCGCAGCGCGACCGCGCGCATCGCGATGGACGACATCGGCCGCTGGAGCATCCCCGACGCCAGCGACGCGGGTGGGGCGGCGGGTACGGGGCTGCGGGTCAGCCGCAGCGCGGACTACCCGGCGTTCATGGCTTGGCTCGAACACGCCCTCGACCCGGCCACCCCGGCCGCGGCGGGCACCGTCGACCTGAGCGGCGCCGGGGCCCGGGCCGGTGCTGGTGTGGTGTCCGGGGCCGGGGTGCGGCGGCCGGCCTGAGCACCCCACGCCCCGGCACACCCGGCGGCCCGGACAGCGTGGCGGCGATCGCACACGCCTACGGGCTGCACACCGAGGCGGAGCGCGACGCGATCGCCCGCGCCTACCGGGTGTTCCATACCCACCACGCCCAGTTCGTCACCGCGGTCTCTGCCGAGATGCTGCGTGACCTGCACCGCGACGTCGACGAGCGCGGCGCTCGGATCGTGTTCCTCGGCCGCGACGGGCATCCCTACGCCACCGCCGTGCGGGGCCTGGACCCCGACTTCGCCGAAACCCACACGGTCGAGATCGTGCTGTCCCGCGCCGTGGTCGACGCCGCCCTGACCGACCTCGAAGACCGGACCGGCGCCCGCTTCCACGCTGTGGAGGCCTTCCGGGTCCGGGACCGGATCGATCCCGCCACCACCGTAGGTGCGTTCCAGGCCCTGTCTGACTACCTCGACGACGCAGGCGTCCCCACCGCGGGCGGGGTGCTCACCTTCGTCGACAACTCGTTCAAGGGCACCATCCAGGAGCTCTACACCGCCGCCTACCCCGACGTGGAGGTCCACGGCCGCTACGCCATCCATGGCACCCACCCCGACGACCCGCACCCCGGCAACAAGACCGGCTATGCGCTGCACCTGCCCGCCGACACACGCTGGCGTGGCTACCCCCTGGCCGAGCTCCCCGCCGAACCGGAGCTGACCCTCGGCGCGGCAGAAGCCGTTGCCGCGATCGAGCACACCCTGCACGGCCCCGACACCAGCCCCGCCGCCATCGACACCACCGGCCCGGTCCAGGGACCGCAACGCCGCCAGCCGGCGCCGCTGCGGGGATACAACCCCGCGCTCATCACCCCGCCCTACCGCGACGCCCGCGTACGAGAAGCGGTCAAGGTAGCGGCACTACTCGCCGTGCACGACGCCGCCGTGCAAGCCCGGCCCCGCTGGACAGGAGCACCGGCCCAGCAGACCCAGCCAGAACGCACGCACGCCATCGCCGCGTTCGCCGACGACATCCGCGCCTGGATCACGAAGGCTCCCCAGCGCGACCCGGGCCTCAGCGAGGTGCTCGATGCGTTCGTCCGGCGCCGCGACCGTGCCCTGCTCTCCCAGGTCTATGACCAGCTCGTTGTCGCCGGCCTGGACCCCGCCGAACCCGCGCAGCACTGGATCGCACTGCTCCCCACAACCCCGGACCACTCCCTCCCCGACCACGTCGACGCCGGCAGCGCCCACCACGATGGGCCGGCACCTCATGAGCCGCCCAGCTTCCAGACAGCGATGCAGCACCTCAGGAGCGCCGTCGACGCTGCCCGCCGCGGCGTCGCCGCCGATACGCAGGAGCAGACGCGCACACCAGCGGCACCTGCCACTCGGCCCCCGCGGCGAGACACCGGCACACAGGTCGACCCCTTGCAGAACCGACCTGATCAAGACCGGCCCTCCGGCTACGACAGCGGCTACTGAACCGCAACGAGCGCTCGACCAGCCAAAGCGAAAGTGTCGGTGCACCGTGTCACGCTGCGCCAATGAGCTGGATGCAGCGCCGGTACCACGCAGTGACCTGCACCAACGCTCAGTGCGACCCAAGCTGCGTGATCGCCGACCCCACCCGCACCGGGGGGCAGATTTGCCCGCGCGCCGCCGCAACCATCATGTCCCGACCGCTCACACTGATGTCATGAGCACGGAAACCGACCCCCAGGTCGCGGCCCGCTCGTTATGCGCGGGCCGCCCAGTCCTCTCGCGCCTCCGCCGCCACAACCTCGCCGACGACGTCACGTGGATCCTGCCTACGGACCTGCTACCGGACCTGCATGAACTCGAGGGCGTCCCCGTCGTGCACGCCGACGTACCCGGCCCGTTGCTAGCCCACTGGGTTCGCCGACAAGGCGACGTCCGCTGAACTTCGGAACATCGACGACCCCTTCCAAACCCAGTCCGCCAGACCGGCGGTCATCGACAGCAAACCGGAATCGGATTCGGCGCGTCGCGTTCCCTCTGACTGCTCTGATCGGGTAGAAAGTCCCCATGCCGCAACCGCATCGAGGAGACCGAGTCGCGACTCACGTCCGTCTCCCCCGTCCGATGCGCGAGGCCGCCGAGGCCATCGCTCGTCGTGACGGGATCGCCGTAGGCGACGCTGTCACGAAGGTGTTCGGCGAAGCTCTCGGGTTCGCGATCCCCGACTACTGCTTGTCCCCGCGCGAGCGAGCGACGCAGAACGAGTTGGAGCTGCCTCTAGACAAGGCCTCGTAACGAGATCGAGGCGGCCCCCCGGCCAGGGGGCCGCCTCGCTATCGCTCTCGCGCCAGTCGGTCATGCACCCGCCTGACGCCGTAGCCCTGGCGAACCGGGGCCAATCCCCCACCTGCGAAGAAGGGGCGCTTTCGCGTGTCCAGGATACACCCTGGACCGGGCGGCGACCATGACAGACACGGGACGACTTCGTCGTGCCCGACTGCCAGCGGCACCTCAGTGGCGTCTCTGCGACGCCGACCTGTCGTTGCCGGGTACTCGTTTACCGGTCCTACCTCGCACAACTCCTCCCCAACACCTCTCCTCGTCGAGCAACGCGCGTTGTTCGACCAGGTGGTCTCCTCGGTCACCTCGACGGGCTGGGATGGCGTCGCCATTCCAGCCCCCCAGCTGTGCATAAGTTGCCGACGGCGCTCCGGGACTGAGCGGGATACTCCGCTGCGCTCGGTGGTCTGCGGCAGGTGCTGGTTCGCCAGCGGTGGCGAGGCGTCCCCCGCAGAGTTCAACGGATCCGGCTCCTCCGGTGAGCTACAGGAGCCCGGGTCCCTGGGTTTAGCTGAGTCCCTGATCCCCCGTACGGCGCTGGATTGGTATCGAGGGCTGCTGTCCTCCTCTTGGTATCAGCAGGTCCGACGTGACGCTGCCAGCCGGCTCCGTGGCCTGCTCGCCGAGCTAGCTCGGCGAGCCGACTGGGACACCCACACCAGCTGGCCGACCTGGGACCGTCTCCAGCGGTCCAGCGGCTGGCGTCGAAGCTCGACTGCTGCCTGGCTCGCCGAGCTGCAGCGCCAGGGCTGGCTGCTACGCGTCGAGGGAGGGTCCACTCCGCAGTATCGACCCATGGCCCTGCAACATCTGAGCGGGAATCGGGCAGCGGTCTACCAGCTGCGTGTTCCAGCTGTGGAGGCCACAGACAGGGCCATCCCGACGCTGCCTCCGGCCGTAGCACCCGGGCCATTCGTGGCTGCTGCAGAGAGCAGACAGGACACAACTTGGACCCCAACCCACTCACCTAATAATCCTTCTAAGACGAAATCTGTGGTTCCTACGCGCGCGAGCACGCGCATCCACAATCCCCAGGTCAAGCCCCCTTTCCCGGGTTATTACGGCCCTACCGGGCCGGGCCAAGACGAACAGCAGGGCGGCTACTTCGGGAACCGGGTGCCAGTGACCAGAGCGGAGATGCTGGCTGCCGCCACCGAGCTGCGATCTGACCCCGCACTACGGCGACTCACACCTCGCTGGATTCGCGCCATCGTGCGGGGCTGGTGGGAAGCCGGCTGGACTAACAACGACCTGCGCTACGCCCTCGAGTACCGGCCCCGCCAGGACGGCCGCGCCATCCCTGCCCACCGCTGCCCAGCCAGCCAGTTGCGCAGGCCCGACGGCTGGCTACGCCATCGCCTGAGCTGGTGGCGCGACGGACACGGCCCGCTCGTCTCACCCACAGTCGACTCCCGCCAGCGCCGCTCGGCCGCCCTCGTCCGCGGCCACGCCGCCGCCCAACGACTGCCCTACGGCGCCACCGACCTGTCCCCCACCGACCTGCAGATCAGCAGCGACGACCACCGCGCCGCCCGTTCTGCGATTGTCCGTCAGTGGGCCGCCGAGTTCACCGCCCGCCGCAACGCTGTCCGCCCCGCCGCCGAGGTCGCCACAGTCGAAAGCAGCAAGCGCTACTACCGCCGGATCAGCCGCGCACTCGACGAAGGGCGCAGCCGCCGCACAGCCACTCCCCCGCTGCTCGATCCGGCGGATGGTCACGGGGGCGGGCCCGCCTCAAGCGCCTCGCCGGACACCAGCTCACCGCGCAACCACGAGAGCGACGCCCTCGATGAAGGGCGAACCGCTCACGAGCGCGCGCTCGCCCGGGCACGGGCCGAACGCACCTCCCGGCCTCTCCCACGCGCTCACCGGAGGCTCCGATGACTGCCATGTCCGCGCGTTATGACAAGAGTGGCGACACCGGCGCACCACCTGACACGTTCGACCGTCAGCCCCCGCAGGACCTCACGGCCGAGCAGTCGGTGCTCGGCGGCATGCTGTTGAGCAAGGACGCGATCGCCGACGTCGTGGAGGTCCTGCAGCCGGAGGACTTCTACCGGCCCGCCCACCAGACCGTCTACGAGACGATCCTGGACCTCTACAGCCGTGGCGAGCCCGCGGACGCGGTGACGGTCTCGGCGGAGCTGCAGCGGCGCGGTGAGCTCGTCCGCCTCGGCGGCGCGCCCTACCTGCACACCCTCATCGCGACCGTGCCCACCGCGGCGAACGCGGCGTACTACGCCGAGATCGTCGGCGAGAAGGCGGTCCTGCGGCGGCTGGTCGAGGCCGGCACCCGGATCGTGCAGCTCGGCTACCACGGTGCCGACGGCGGCGACGTCGACGACGCGGTGGACCGGGCCCAGGCCGCGGTCTACGAGGTCACCGAGCGCACCACCACCGAGGACTACACGGTGCTGGAGGAGCTCCTCCAGCCCACGATGGACGAGATCGACGCGATCGCCTCCCGGGGCGGCCAGTCCACGGGTGTGCCGACCGGCTTCGCCGACCTCGACCAGGTCACCAACGGTCTGCACCCGGGCCAGATGGTCGTCGTCGCGGCCCGGCCGGGTCTGGGCAAGTCGACCCTGGGTCTGGACTTCGCCCGCTCCTGCTCCATCAAGAACGGCATGACCAGCGCGTTCTTCTCGCTGGAGATGAGCAAGTCCGAGATCGTCATGCGCCTGCTGTCCGCCGAGGCCCGGATCCGGCTGGCCGACATGCGCGCCGGCCGGATGTCGGACGAGGACTGGACGCGGATGGCGCGGCGGATGTCGGAGATCTCCGAGGCGCCGCTCTACATCGACGACTCGCCGAACCTGACGCTGATGGAGATCCGGGCCAAGGCGCGCCGGATGAAGCAGCGCTACGACCTGAAGCTGATCATCCTGGACTACCTGCAGCTGATGACCTCGGGCCGCAAGGTCGAGTCCCGTCAGCAGGAGGTCTCGGAGTTCTCCCGGCAGATCAAGCTGCTGGCCAAGGAGCTCGAGGTCCCGGTGGTGGCGATGAGCCAGCTGAACCGTGGTCCCGAGCAGCGCACCGACAAGCGGCCGATGCTGTCCGACCTGCGTGAGTCCGGCTCGATCGAGCAGGACGCGGACATGGTGGTGCTGCTGCACCGCCCCGACGCGTTCGAGCAGGACGATCCACGCGCCGGTGAGGCCGACCTGATCCTGGCCAAGCACCGTAACGGCCCGACCACGACGATCACCGTCGCCCACCAGCTGCACTACAGCAGGTTCTCCGACCTCGCCCACGGCTGAGGCTCGGCCGATGGTGATAACCCGGTTATCGCTCCACCGCGTACGGCGCGACGATAACCGGGTTATCACCTCAGTGTCGGAGCGCTGTCAGTGCATCGATCAGAGCCTGCAGTCCGTCGTCGTCGAGCTGTCGACGCAGGCGGCGCGCGATCTTGTCGACGTCGACCGCCGCATCCCGATCGGGCTGGTCCGCCGCTGGAGCGGGAGAAGGCGAGTCGTTCGCGGGCTGGTCCGGCGACTCAGTGCTGGAAGGTCGAGCGCGCTCCCCCTCCGTCGACTGACCACGCAACGCCTCCAGCTTCTCCGCCTGTTCTTCCGGCGATGCCGAGGCCACGGTTCGAGCTTCCTTCACCGATATCTCGCCGATGCGGAGTTTCTCCTGCAGGTCAGGGGTGAGCTTGAGCAGCGACAGCCGCTGCGAAACCCAGGCCTGAGTCTTCGCCACCCGCTTCGCCGCCGTGCGCTGCGAGCCATGTCGTTCCACGAGACCTTGAAGCTCGCGGGCCTCCAGCAGCGGGGGAAGGTCTTGACGGTGGATGTTCTCGACCAGCGTGGCTTCTGCCAGCATCGGGTCCGCTCCCCCGAGTCGGTCCTCGATCGAGGCGACGAGGTGAGGCAGCTCCGCCAAGCGGGCCCCCGCGAGCCGGCGGTTTCCGATGAGGACCACCCACGCCGCGCTCCCGATCTGATCCGCATCCTCCGGGTAGTGAGCGAGGTAGACATCCCGAGCGACCACCGTCGCTGGCTGCAGCTGCCCGTGCTCCCGGAGGCTGTCGGCGAGCTCCTGAATCGCGGGGTCGTCGTCGTACCCGTAGCGAGGGTTGCGCGGATTGTGGGCCAGGTCGGAAAGCGGGATGCGGCGCTGGGACACGCCGGGATCCGGTGTTGTCTGGAGCGAGGCCTGCGCGGCGAAGACGTCGGAGCCGAAGGACACCCGCCCGCGCTTGCGCTTCTTCGTCGACGACCCGACTGCGGAGTCCGCGCTGCTCGCGGCCGCCTCGCTCATCGGGTGCGCCCGTAGCCGAGTTCGAGCGCCAGCCGCAGGATGTCCTGCTGGGCCTCCAAGGCCACACGGCTCTTGGCGTACTGGGTGCAGACGACACCCTCTGCTGCCGCCCGACTGTGGATCTTGTAACGACGAATGACCGAGTTCGCGAGCGGCCAGTTCTTCTTGCGGGCGAAGGTCAGGGTGTCGTCGAGATCGACCCGGCCGTCGCGTGGATCCCAGAGATTCACGACCACGGTGTAGGGGACTCCCAGGGGCTCGATGACCTGGGTGATGGTCGTGTCGGCAGGTACGAAGGTGAGCGGCTCTGTCGTGATCGGGACGATCGCGTCGTCGGCGCTCTTCAGGACCGACCGGAGAATGTGCTCATTCTCCAGGCTGCCCGGGGTGTCCACGAACACGTGCGAGAAGTCGGCGTCTCGCAACCTCTCCAGATCACTGGGGCTGTCGGTCTCGGTGTAGGCGAATGGGATGTCATCGCCGACCCTGCTTGCCCACCAGTCCATGGATCGCTGCGGGTCGGTGCCTACGACCAGGACGGATGGATCGTCTCCTCCGAGCACCTGGTCGACGACAGCAGCGAGGTTGACGGTGATCGTGGTCTTGCCGACGCCGCCCTTCTGGCAGCACACAGCATGAACTCTGGCCAAGATGGCCACCTCTCCGTGGACTTCACGGCCCGGAGTTGGGCCGCTACTTCGGATAAGTCAGAGCAGATGATGCCAGCTGTGGGTCCGTGCTCCGCGGTCATCCCCCGGCGTGTGCGGTTCCGAGTCAGGGCCGCGCGATAACCGGGTTATCGCCGTCAGCGCGCCGTCGATTTGGGAGCTGCGACCTATCGATGTTGGCGCTACCGGACCGGGAGCGCTGCTTGGGTTCGAGGGCGCCGAAGAAGCTTCTCGCCAGCAACGCGCGCCGAGGCCGCGCGAGACGGCGACCACCCAACGACGCTGCAGCGGGGGAGCGGGGACCGATAACCCGGTTATCGCTCACGCAGCGACGGCGGCTTCAGTCGTCGGCCTGGAATACACCCTGCGCGACCAGCCACTTTCGCCAGTAATCGACCCGATCGGGGTCGGCCGCGAACCCTTCGGGCCAGCCGTCGGTCGCGATCTGGCGCAGGACATCCCGGACTCGGCTGCGCCCAACACGAGCGCGGGAGGAGACCTTCCGCAAGTGCGGGTCCACGACGGCGTTCATTGCGCGCGCGGTGTCGCCCAACGTGAAGTGCACCGGCCGGTAGGCGACCAGGACCTCATGTCCGCGCTCGTCTGGCCTGGCGACCAGCGAACTCTCGCGCATCCCTGCCCTCCTCACCTCGGCCCGGTACCGAGAACTGTACCGATGTCGGCGCTCTGACTGAGCACTTGCAGTGAGTGTGTCCTCCGCGGAGGTGGGCTACTACGTGTCCAAGCTGCCGGGTGAGGCCCCGGCTGAGAGTGTCCGCGCCGGTGCAGCAGGCGCCGTCACGCCAGCGTCCTTCGGCCGGATAGACCCAGCCGGACCAGCGCATCTCTGACGCTGGCCCCGGCCGTGGGGCCGAAGGGACGGCTTTGGTGCGAGGGACCGAGAATCATCGGTTGACGAGGTGGTGTCGCGCATCGCCGCGAGGCGTGGTCACCGCGTTCGGGCGCAGCTATCCCGGCCCCGCGCGCCCGGCGTGTCATTGCGGTTGCGTCCTCGGTGGCGAGAGATCCGTTCGAGTCCCTACAGACGACCTCTGACCAGCTGGAACGCCCTCGGTTGCGGGGTCGCCGCGCGGACCTGATCGCCGAGGCGAAGTTCTACTATCAGGTCCGGACTCAATGTGCGGCTGACCAGCGACTACGTATTCTCCGGTGGCAGCGGGAGGAGTCGGCAACGACAGCTCAGTCAGCCCCACTGAGAGTGAGCTATGCCCGATATGCGAGTTCGGCGCTGTCTGCGGGCGCTACCGAGTAGACGACCTGCAGGATATGCGCTGGTCAGCGTCGTGGTGGCGAGCCACTTCGAGTGCGTGCCAGGCGGTCGGAGCCGAGTATCGCCTCGTCCGGTGCTCCAGAGCACCGTTTGACGATCCGGCGCGGCTCGAGGCGCTCAACGACTCGGAAGTGGTGGGCCTGTGGCCCCGGTCTTATCGATGCGGGAGCGTCGCAACCTGGGGGCGGGGTGACCGAGCACGTGGCTGCCCGACGGCCGGCCTCGCGCGTACGCGTGTGTCGCGTGGGCGTCACTCCGCGCGCCGGGCTAGGTCTCAGAGAAACTCCCGGCTCGAGCGGGACGGCGGTGGTCTTCGTCCACCGACCCTCGGCGAAGGTGGCGGGGCGAGCTGTGGGGGTGGCGCCGGCCCTGGAGGTCGTGAAGACCCGGCGCCCACACCCGGAGAACCTTGCGGACCGTGATTCCCAGAGGCGAGCTCGGCGCGGCCCGTCGAGCCCGTGAGTCCCGCGACCCGCCCCAGGATCGAGACGCCCTCGCCCGGCTGACCCCCGCGCCCTGGCGGGGCCGGGGCGCGGTGGCAACGAGCGTAGGAAGCACCTGTGCTCGCGCTCAGTGCCCCCCAGGACTTGAGAGCCGGGGCGCGCGCTGTCGCCTGCGTCGTGGGCACTCGACATCCCTCACTCGCCACAGCCGCGGCATCCGGCCATACCGAGACCGGCCGGCGTGGGTCCGTTTGCCTCAGGAGCTGCACGAGGTCCGGGAGTAGACCGCCGAGCAACGAGCAGACCGTGCCACGGCGGAAAGCGGCCAGGCGCGCTCGCGGTCGACGTCGCCGACGAGGCGGTCCGCGGCGGCGGCGCGTCCGTTGCACACACACCGAGCACCGAGCCGCTCCCCAGGGCGCCGGGAAATTTCCTCGCGACCTCTTACTGCGGTGGCGGGCCCGGACAACGCGACGTACGCGTGCGCGTGCGAGGCCAGAAAATTTCCACGCCTTCTAAGCTCGCCGACGGGCTCGGACCCGTTCTGTCCGACACCGTTGCCAGCCCGACTAGTCGCACTTAGTCTTCGAGGTACTAGGATCGCGGCTCAACGGGAAGGCGAACTCATGAGCATGCAGCTGCTCGCCGGGACGATGGAGTGCCGCAACGGCAACTGTCCGACCGCATGGCTGACCGAGCGGGGGGCGGTGATCGTGCAGGGCTACATCGCGTCCGCTCGGACGGTGCGGGTGCCGCGCGACATCGTCGAACGCGCCGCGCGCGAACTGCAGATGCACGGCCTGTCCGTCGGTGCCGTGCCGGCGCCGCGGTCCGAGACCATCCGAGCGGCGGGGGAGTGGTTCGTGGTGTCCGGCACCCCGACGACGCTGGTGTGCCCCAAGGGAGAACGCGCCCACGAGATCCTGGTGAGCGACGTGCTCACGGCCGTCGACGAAGCGACGAGGGAGGCCGTATGACCCCCGAAGACCTGGACGAGCTCTACCGCACCTACGAGCACTCCGCGTTCCGGCTGGAATGCCGCGACGTCTACGCAATCCCCGGCGAGGACCCGGACTTCGACGCCTTCCTCGCCGACAAGCCGTTCCCCGCGCGCACGGTCGACAACGACGACTGGCTGGCCAACGTCCACGCCCAGGTCGGCCGGGGCAAGTACTTCGGCCGGGTCCGGCTGCTCGGCCACCCGGTCACCGACTACACACGGTTCCAGCTGCTCTGCTACCCCCGGGAGAACATCCGCGCCGGCGAGGAAGTCCGCATTCTGGACCGACACTGGCTCAGCACGGGCGACGACGCCTGGACTCGGCAGGACTTCTGGATGTTCGACGAGCGGATCGTGGTGCTGCAGCACTTCGATGACGAAGGGAACTTC
Source organism: Pseudonocardia alni (assembly GCF_002813375.1). Lineage (NCBI taxonomy): Bacteria > Bacillati > Actinomycetota > Actinomycetes > Pseudonocardiales > Pseudonocardiaceae > Pseudonocardia > Pseudonocardia alni. Next base: position 98,061 of record NZ_PHUJ01000001.1, read on the forward strand.
CTCGGCGTCTCTCAAGCCAGCGATCCCGCCCCCTACATCGCCATCCGTCGGCGCGCGGTCGAGCTGTCCGTCCCGTTCGACGACTACCGGCTGGTCCCGGCCCCACGATCGGGTGCCGAGACCCCTGAGCGCGCTGCGAGCTAACCCCCTTGACCCACGCCGACATCCACCCACAGCACCAGCGCCTGGCGGCGCGCTTGAAGGAGCTCCGCCAGGCCGCCGGGCTCTCGGCTGCGGCCCTGGGTGAGCAGCTCGGCTGGTCGCAGAGCAAGACCTCCAAGATGGAGAACGGCCACTCCGCCCTCGTACTTGCCGACATCGAGCAGTGGCTCGACACGGTCCACGCCGACGAGGACGTCCGTGCAGAGCTGCGCGCACTCGCCCAGGAGGCGGGGACCCGGGTACGGCCGTGGCGCAACAGTAACCGCCCCGACGGGCCCAGCCAGCAGGACGCCAGGGCTCGGCGTGACGCAACGACCAGCGGGATCGGGGTGTATCAGTCCGAGGTCGTTCCCGGGCTGTTGCAGACCCCGGACTACGCGCGCAGACTGCGCGAGATCCACAGCCTGCTCCCCGCCGCGGAGATCCCCGCCTCGGTGCTGTCGCTGATGAACCGTCAGACAGTCCTGTTCGACGAGTCCAAGCAGTTCGACCTGGTCATGACCGAGACCGCGCTGCGATGGCGTCCCGGCCCAGCCTCCGTGATGCTCGCTCAGCTCGACCGCATCGCCGCGCTGGCCAGCCTCCCCAACGTGCGCATCGGTGTGCTCTCCCGCGAGACGCAGGAGCGTGCCGAGGTCCGCCCCCTGCACTCCTTCGTACTCCTGCGCTACGACGACGCACCCACGACCGTCGAGATCGAGACACTCACCGCCGAGCAGGAAGTGACCGATCCAGCCGACGTCAAGCTCTACGAGCAGTTCCTCGCCGAGCAACAGCGGTCCGCAGAGCACGGACCCGCTCTACTCGCCCTGCTCGACCGCCTCCGCGCCGACCTCTCCTTGAGCACTCCAGGCTAGTCGCACGAAGACTAAGGCCCGCGATCAGCAAATTAGCTGGGCGCGGGCCATTTCTGTGCGCGCAGAGTTAGTCGCGGAAACCTCGGGCTAGACTCGCGACTAGTCACGGACTAGTCTGGAAGTAGAGATGCCCCGGCGGGTGCGACCGCCGAGGCATCTGAGCAGACAACCGGACTGATCCCCCATCACGAGGAAGCCAGGCGCCCATGAAGACCGTACCCAGAAGCGTCGACTCTCAGGCGGTGCCCGGCCGTCTGCCGTGTGCCGATACCGACGTGATCGAGCTGTTCTTCCCCGTCGGCACCGCTGGGCCGGCCCTGCAGCAGATCGCCGAGGCCAAGACCATCTGCCGTCACTGCCCGGTGCTCCAGGCCTGCCGGGCCGAGGCGCTGGCTCGGCCCGGCGCATTCACCCACGGCGTCGTGGGTGGACTCAGCGAGGACGAGCGGAACGCGCTGCTGCGGCGTCGCGCGGCACGACGAGCGGGGATCCGATGAGCGCCCCGACCAGCAACGGCCACCGTCCGACGCCGCCGTCCACTCTCTCGGCCGAGCAGTGGGGGAGCGAGCTCATCCCCTCCGGCACCACGCGTGAGGACGACCCGGTCGAAGAAAGCGTCGCCGACACCGACGAGGTCCGGGCGCTGGCTCGCCAGGTTCACCAGGCTCGAGGCCTCGTCGCCCTCCAGGACGACCCGGCCCTGCACGAAGCACTGTCCGAGCGAGAGCGGCGAGCTGACCGCAAGGTCACCGAGCGGATCCGCAGTGCCCGGCGGGCCGAGCGGCGCCGGACCGCGCTCGCCGAGGTCGCCGGCACCCGACGCGACAGGCAGGAAGCTCGCTGGGTCGGCAGGGCACGGACCAGCAAGGAACGCCTGCTCAACCCCAACCGGCGCCTCGCCGCGACCTATCGCCGCTACGTCGCGCTGTCCTGCGTACCTCCAACCCTCATCGGTTTCGGAGTGGTATTCATGTCGGCGACCGTGCACGACGGTGTCGTCGGCATGGACGGGCCGTGGGTGGGTTACCTGATCGAGCCGATGGCGTCGGTGCTGCTGGTCGTCAGCCTCCTGATCGGCTTCACCGCAGTACAGAACAGCCGGCAGGTCCCCCGAGGCCTCTACGTCCTCGACGGCGGCCTCGCGCTGGCCTCGCTGGTGTTGACGGTCGTCCCGTGGGGTCTGCGTTACGGCTTCGACGCGGGGTCGACTATGGCCCACACCCTGCCGTCACTGCTGGTCGTTGCGGCGGTGGTCGTTCAGCATCTGCTGCACTCGGTGTTCCGGCCGATCTTCGCCGAGCTCTACGAGGAGCTGCAGCCCTCGCGGCTGACCGACCAGACCGCCGACACCGTCGTGCTCTACGAGCGGACCCGTCGCGCGATCGACGACCAGCAGATTCCACTCTCTGCCTCTGGAGCACCGTCGCGAGAGGCGATCCGCAAGCGGTTCGGCGTGGGCAAGGTCCGCTCCCAGCTCGCCGGCGACGCCTACGAGCTCGTCCAGCAAACCCTCGACCCGCGGTAGCGCCAACCATGCGCCCGGGCCGCCGGCCCGGGGCGCTACCGCCGCAAGTCCTCTCCCCGGCGCCGCACCCCCAGGCGCCGGGGAGGGGACCCCTCCGATCTCCAGGAGCGCACCTCATGTCCGACCGGATCACAATCACGCTGGTCACAGGCTCCGAACGCCACCGGACCAGCGAGCCGATCGACGCCCCCGTCGACGACCCGCACCAGATCTGGGCGCACGTGCTCGAGCTCGCCGACCGGATCGGCGGCCTGGCCCGCCATGCCTACCTCGCCGAGATCGCCGTCGCCGAGACCGGCCTGCCGCTCTACGACCTGCGGTGCCTGGGATGAGCGGGCACCGCAGAAGCAACGCGGCCGCGGCCGGCGAGTTGCCACCCACGCTGCGTCGCTCCCGCCCGGACCGCCGCCGCGCCGCGCTCGCCACCCGATTCGCCAAGACCACCACCGACATCGAACGAGCCGTGTGCGCCTTCGACTACTTCCGAGGTGCCGCCAGCCGGCGCCACCCCCGGCCTGACGCCGCCGCCGAACTCGTCGCCGCCGTGATTGGCCAGCTCATCGAAGCGGGCGACCACCTTCTGCGCATGCAGGCACGAGAGCCCCTCAGCCCGAGGAAGGACACCGCATGAGCGAGCACGACGCCGCCCTCGACACCGCGGCGCCCGACTCGGGCCAACAGGAGACCCCGGCCCTGCCCAGCCCGCGTGTCACTGCGGCCACCCCGGCCGCGAACCCGGACGGCGAGCCGGAGGTCGAGGTCGACCGACCGCGTGCCGGGTGGCCAACCGTGCCCAATCGGCGCCAGGGAGCCCTGCACGCGGTCACCACCGCGGCGGCCGAGCTGCGTTTCGTGCACGAGCAGCCGGCCAGCCTGAAGCAGAGCCTCGCCCTGGCCCGTCAGGGCGCCTGGACGACCACCCGGACCGGCCCGCTGCGCCGCGCCGCGGTCGTCCACGTCTGGTGCATCCAGGCGCCCGTCCTGGTCATCGGCGCCCTGATCGCCTGGGCCGCCCGGACCCCGGGTCGCCTCTGGACGGTCGCCTTCCTACTGCTGAACGTCGCGACCGCGCTCGACCAGATCCCGGTTGTCCGCCTGCTCATACCCGAGTTCCTGACCTGGCCCTACTGGCCGCCCTTCTGCTGGATCAACTGAGGAGTCCGACATGAACGCTGCAGCCTTCGCCGGCACCGGCAGCATCGCCGCACTGGCCCTGCTGTTCGGCCTCTGGCTCTACTACCACGACGACATGCGCAAGACCACGAGCCTGCTCTTCCTAATTGCCGGGACCGGCCTCGGCGGCCTCATCGGCGCGCTCATCGCCCAGGCCTACGGCGTAGCGGCCAACGCCACCCCCCTGGCGACCCGCCTGCTCGGCTTCGGCGGCGCGGTCATCCTCGGCGGGATCGCCATCGTGATGACCCTCGAGGTCGTGATCAAGGGGATCTTCCCGAAGACGGCCAGGCCCAACCGCATCCATCCCTGGCTCGCGCTCGCGGCGCCGACCATCGGTCTCGCCAGTGGGGTGCCGATCCTCTACGGCCTCTACCGCCTGGTCGCCACCGGCATGGGCAACGCCGGATCCATCGCCCAGCAGTGGTTCGTGGGGTGATCGACGATGGAAACGCTCGTGCTGGTCGCGCTCATCACCTGGGGACTCGCCCGCTACGCAGGCACCGAGCTCATCGCCACCGCCCGCGGCACCGAACCACCGCGCCTGCGCGACCGCCAGCGCCGCGCCGAACGCGCCCACGAGCGCCGGATGGCCCGGGAAACCCGCCGCACCGGCCCCAGCGTCGGCGACGCACTGGCCCAACGCATCGCCGATCGCATCGCCCATCCCCGCGGCCCTCGCTCGCCCGGGCCCGCCCGGGCAGCGATGGGGGAGTGGTGGTCCGACGCCTGGGGCTACGCCACCGAGCGACGCCGTGAACGCCACCAGCGCCACGCCGACGGCGACCTGCTGCGACAGCGCCTGGCCCGCAACCTCCGCCAGCGATTCGGCGACACAACCGACCCGCACTGGCGACCGCGGCCGACCACCGCCCAACGCCCACCCCATCGCACGGACAACGCCGACCCGGTCGTCATCGACGCCGAGCCGACCCCAGCCCCGCCCACCGACCACACCAAACCCGCACCGGTCGAGGAGACCCCGACCGACGGCCCCCCGGAGGACCCCGAAAAGCCCAACCAGCACGAACCCGACCACACCCAGCAGCCCGAAGCCATCCACACCGAGCCCGACACCGAGCCCGAGCCGCGGTCCGCGGCCGAACACCAGTCCACCGCCACGATCCACCCCATCCGGAAGGACATCCCGATGACCGGCGCCAACCCGAACCTGACCAGCGGCGAGACCCTCGATCCCGGCAGTGCCAACCACTTCTGCGAGCAGATGCAGAACGTCGGTCAGCGACTTCTGACCGAGCTCGATCAGTCCGTCGCCTCCCTGACGCAGGCAGGCGTCAGCGGCGAACCCATCCGCCTGCTCGAGCAGATGCGCGAGAACGCCCAGCTGTTCACCAGCTCCGCCGGTGAGGCCAAGACCCACTTCGGCCGGCACCTCAACACCCAGGACCAGGTGCTCAGCGACGACACCCTCGCCGGAACCGTCAACGGCACCTACATCGGCACTCGCTCCTAGCCCGACAGCCCCGCCCCCAGGACTGACCCCGGTCGCTGGGCACCCGCGTCGCGGCGGAGCGGTGGCACTCCGACAAGCACTCCAGCACCACAACGACGAAGGGACTTGCGATGCCCAGGCAGCAGAGCGTCGCCGGCACCAACCTCACCCCAGAGGTCCTGGCCCGCGCCCTGCAGCGCCTGGTCGACGAGGACACCAGCCCGGCCACTCCCTCCGCCGAGCTCGCCGTGCGCCAGCCCACCACTGTGCTGCGCAAGGAGACGCCCCGGCGGTCGGCGATCAGCGATCACCACGATCACATCCGAGCTGAGAACGCCGCCCGCCGTGCCCCCTACCTGGCGACCTCCGCCACGGCCGCCGCCGGCTACCTCGGCTGGGGTCTGACCGAACTCGTCGGCCTCGCCGCCGGCCCCGGCGCCGAGCTGGCCACGACCACCGGCATCGGTCTCACCTCCCTCGGAGCGATCGCCGGTGCTCGCGCCCTGCTCCACAGCCGCATCCCGGCCTTCTGGCGCCGGCAGTCCTGGGCCGCGGGCGCAGGCACCGCGGCCTGGATCACCGCCGCCTCTGCCGTCGGCCCCGCCAACTGGACGATGACGGCGCTGCTCGCCGGAGGCGCTGCCGCGACCTGGGCCAGCTGGATGAAGCAGCACAGCATCCCCGACGTCGACCTCAACGCTCCCCAGCTGCCCGAGGCGAGCGACGAGACCACCAGCGGTGACTACGGCGACACGCTGGCCCAGCGCTGGTCCGAGAGCGTCAGCCGCCGCGGCAAGGCACTGCCCGGATCCATGCTCACCGACCGCGTCGATCTCAGCCGCGCCATCCGCTGGACCGTGCGCACCCCGGCCGGCGACGCCTCTTTCGACGACGTGTTCGGCCGCCGCCCCCGCATCGCTGGCGCGCTCGGCGTCTCGGCGAAGAACTTGATCATCGAACCGCACGAGGACAACGAAGCCTGGGCCTACCTGACCGTCATCGTGCGCGACTTGCTCTCCGGCGGCATCCCCTACCGAGGCCCGCGCTACGACAACGGCGTCATCCCCCTCGGCCCGTTCGCAGACGGCGAGGGCGACATGCAGTTCTACGCCGTCGAGGACATCGGCGTGCGCAACGGCCTGGTCACCGGTGAGCCAGGATCGGGAAAGTCAGCCTGCCTCGAGGCGATCGGGCTCGGTATCAAGCAGAGCGCTGTCTGGCACCTGCTGTTCGGCGACGGCGACCCCGACGGAGGGTCCAGCCCCGTACTCAACGACATCAGCGACTGGGCCGAGGCCGGGCCCCGCCAGGTGCTCGCCCAGCTCGAAGCCATCGAGGCCGCCCTCGAGATCCGCAGCCTGCTCAAGTCCACCCTCACCGAGGGCCCCGACGGCCCGGTTCGAATCACCGACCCCTCGCAGCAAAGCCCCCTGCGTAAGCTGCTGCCCAGCACCACCATCCCCGGCCTGATGTGGATCATCGACGAGCTGCAGCGGCTCAGCACCGACGCCTGGCTCGCATCGCAGGATTTCATCCCGCGCCTCGAACGTGTCGTGCGGATCGGCCGCAAGTACGGCGTCGCCGTGGTCGTCGGGACCCAGTCCCTGCTCGCTGGCGACTACGGCAACAGCACCGTGCTGCGTGGCTACCTGATGGCCCGCAACCTGTTCGCCTTCCGCAACATGAACCGCAGCGAGAACGCGGTGGTCGGCGGGATGGCCGTCACCCCAGGGTCTCTGCCTCCTGGAGGTGGCTACTGCTTCGCCATCGCCGGTGGCCGCTTGTCGATGGGCCGCGTCGCCTGGGCTCCCGACCTGGGGGAATGGGCCACAGCTCTCCCGTCATGCGCGCTCGACGAGAACACCGCCCTGGCCATGCGCGACTTCCAGCCCGCGATCGAGCAGAGCCCGGGCGCCCGCTTTGCCGCGCAGGTCGAGAAGCTCCACGCCTGGCGGCGCCGGAAGGAGTCCGGCGAACCCGTCGACGTCCCTGCCACGACCGTAGGCGACGCCGTTGAGGCCGCTCTGCCGGCGTTCATGCAAGGACTCCAGATCCCGTCCGCGCTCAGTGCGCAGAACGTCGTCGCGCTGCGCCCACGACCGACCAGCTCGCCGGCTCCCGACGGCCCGCAGGCCGCCCCGGACATCGAAGGGCTCCCCGCCAGCCAACAGGAGGTTCTACGCGCGCTCCAGGCCGGTTGTCGCCGCACTGGCGAGATCGTCGCCGCGACCGGTCTCAAGGCACCCGCCGTGTCCAAGTCGCTCGGCGCGCTCGCCGAGATGGGCGTCGCCCACAAGATCGCTCACGGGCAGTGGGAACCGGCCGGGACTGAAAGCCAGACCGGATGAAAGGCGCACCGACACCACTCGCTAATTGGTACGGTACTTGGTACTGTACTGGCTAATTGACGTCGTCATCACACGAGGCGGCCCGAGCGCTCACCTTCCACAGATCCCGCCCGGGCCGCTCCGACCTCATCGATCGGAGAACGAAGTGTCTCAGCTGTCCGCCCCCAGCCCGGGGAGCGCCACGGCCTCCTCGCAGCGCCCGGGCCTCGCCTACGTCCCGGAGGACTTCGACCACCTGTTGCTGGCACTCCTCAGCGAACCCCCGCCCTCCGAGCCGGACTGGCGGGAGCACGGACTGTGCGCCCAGACCGACCCCGACGCCTTCTTCCCCGAGAAGGGGGGATCCAGCCGGGACGCGAAGCGCGTCTGTGATCGCTGCGAGGTCCGGGACGACTGCCTCACCTACGCCATCGAGCACGACGAGCGATTCGGCATCTGGGGCGGCGCGTCCGAGAGGGAGCGGCGCCAGATCCGCCGCGAGCAGCAGTTGGAGGGGCCCCGATGACCGACACTCAGCCCGACCGCGGCGGTGTCGGTCTCAACAAGATCTGTACCCAGGTCATCGGGCGCATCTACCAGCTCCAGCTGGCCCCGAGCCCGGCATTCGTGAGCTGCCGGTCCACGTCGAGATGACCTACCGCCGCAGCCGCCCTTCGAGCTGGAGGTGCGATTCCGGACCTGCGGTGACACCACGAGCGTGACCTGGTGCATCGGCCGGGAGCTGCTCTCGGCCGGGCTCACCGGGGCGTCGTCCGAGGTGGACGACGCCGCTCAGCACCTTGCCCGCGACGTCCAGATCAGTACCCACGCTCTATCGCGGCACGACTGGACACTCATCACCCTCCGATCACCCAGCGGAACAGCCGAGATCGGCCTACCCAGCCACGAGCTCATCGAGTTCATCGACCGCACGGAAGACGTCGTGGCCGCTGGTATGGAAGGACCACTCGTTGCCGAGGCTGACCTCGCGGCCCTGTTTGACGAGCCAGGTCCGGTCTGGTGAGCAGACTGGCTGATCACTCGGCCGTGATCACACAGCTCGGCCCCTCCCGGACCGGGCCTGTCGGGGACTCGGCGCGAGCGCGGCGGTGCTGGTCCGGCTGACCTGTCGTGCCATCACCCACCGGGGTGGGCCCGGCGCCCGCCGAGCCCACCCCGTCACCCGACGACAAGCGCCAGCCCGGCCGGGCCAGCGCACGACGTCCGCAGGAACCCCGCGGACAGCCCACCCCGAGCCCGTCCCGTCCGATCGTCCTAGGAGAGCCGTGATACCCACCGCCGCCGTCCTCACCGACACCAGCGACAGCGCTAGTGCTACCTCCGCCGGGCGGGACAACGCGGCGCGGTCGTACGGATGGTGCCCGTCCTGCGGGGACTGGTTCTCCCACTGCAGGTCGTGCTCTGCATGCCCGAAGGGCGGCACACACCACGACGAACTGTCCGAACGCGTCCCGGACCCGCTGCTGACCGGTCCCCGACCCTCCGCACGGTGCACCCCCGCGCGCAACTCCGTCGCTGATGTGCGCCTCTTCCTCGGTCCGCACGGCACCGACCCAGACCCCAGCAGCCAGCCCAACGTGACCATCGATCCCCGCCCCCGGGACGGAGATGGGCTTGGCCACTGTGACCGGTCCTTGCCGCTGCGCCCGATCGGCCTGCACCCGCGCCGCCCGGGTGGGACGAGCTCGCTGCGCTCGTCGGCCTGGCGGCCGATCCCACACCGCTCGGGCGAGCTGGTCCGCCCGACCGGTCAGCCGGACCGGTCCCGGACGTGGCGCCCACCCCGACCGGGGCCGGCAAACGATGAGCACGGAGGTCAACATGGCAGCGAAGTCTTCTCCCGGAGATGGTTCCCACGGCCGCGGGATTCGCGGCGACAACCTCGCCGTGAGCACCCCGTCGCGGGTCTACACGCTGGTTCGCGCTCTGCTGTTCGGGGCGCGGTAACGATGAGCGAGGCGTTCTCCACCGAGGTCGGCCCCTGGCTACGCGGATGCGCCCAGCCCACGGTCGACCTCGACGCGGTGGCCCTGCTGTTTGCGCCGCCGGTGCTCTACGGCGAGTTCTATCCGTGGGAGGGCGCCTCGTTGGCTGCGCCCCCGGCCGGCACTGCCGGCCGGGGGCCGGCCCTGGCCCCGGCCTTCGGCCGTGCCGTCGCCCGAGCCTGCGACGACGCCGCGGTGATCGGAGTGAGTTTCTCGGGTGGCATCGACAGCCTGGCCGTCCTCACCGAGGCCTGCCGCCAAGCACAGGGGCGTCGGGGTCGTGGCGTTCACCATCGACCTCACCGACGACCAGGGCCGCTTCAGCCGCCGCCGTCGCTGCTGCGCTCATCGCTCGCCTCCAGCTGGGATGTGAGCTCCAGATCATCGAGACCTCGGCCCGCACCGAGCCCGCATGGTCTCCAGCGGGCCCCGCCTCGACGCTCTCCCGCAGCTCAACGCCACAGTTGCCGCGCGCGCGGCCGGGCTCGGCTGTGAGGTCCTGTTGTCAGGGGATGGAGCAGACGAGGTCCTCGAAGTCCCACGCTTCGCCTCGATCGAGTTGCTGGCCACCCGCGGCCCCCGCGCCGCGGCGCGCTACCTGTCCGACCGCGGCCGCGGAAGCGTCCTGGTCGACGAGGCAGCCGCCGGCATCGCACGTCTGCTGCCCGCC